>JAKSMY010000029.1 GCA_024400275.1 Paludibacteraceae bacterium
AATCTATTTCGTACCCCAATTATTTGCGTATATCAAATTTTTGTTGTATATTTGCACGCGATTTAGAAAATAGATAATTGTGAGTGCTGTTGCTTTACAAAATTTATTGGATTACTTGACCGCCACATTAAGTGTCCGCAATCGCAAATGGCTCGCTGAACGGCTAATTATGCCTATGACAAAACAAGTCTACAACGATAGACGCTCTATGGAATAAACCATGTTAGAGAAACAAGATATTCAGACATATTATTTTTTAGGGATTGGGGGCATCGGAATGTCCGCATTGGCGCGGTATTTCAAGCAATTAGGCTATGACGTTCGCGGTTACGACCGCACACCGTCACCACTGACACGCGAATTGGAAGCAGAGCACATATCCATTCAATATAACGACAATATCCCTACGGACCTAACTCCGCAAAGAACCATTGTTGTACGTACGCCCGCCGTGCCTGACGACGAACCTGTTTTTACCTATTTTAGGGAACAGAACTACACCATTCTCAAGCGTTCCGAAGTATTGGGATTGGTTACTCGTCAGAAGAAAGCCCTCTGCGTGGCAGGAACGCACGGCAAGACAACAACAAGTACCATACTGGCGCACATCATGGCAGGTAGCCACTTAGGCACGAATGCTTTTTTAGGCGGCATCAGCAATAACTACAAAAGTAACCTGTTAATCGACAAGGATAGCGATTTTGTTGTGGTTGAGGCCGATGAGTACGACCGCAGTTTTCATCGCCTGCACCCCTACATGTCCGTTATCACGAGTATAGACCCTGATCATTTGGATATATATGGTACTGCCGACGAATACCAAAAAGGTTTTGATATTTATGCCGGATTGGTGCAAGAAGCGATTGTTATAAAGAAGGGGGAATCGGTGAACGGTCACAGACCGTCTTCGGCTGATAGAATAAGGACCGCCCATACTCCATGCGTTTACACCTATTCGGCAGAGGAAAAAGCCGATTTCTATGCCGACCGTATTACTATGCAGAACGGTGATATTTGGTTTGACTTTGTAGGTCCCGATGTGCGAATAGAGCAAGTCAGATTGGGCGTGCCGGTGTGGGTGAACATAGAGAACAGCGTTGCCGCTATGGCAATGGCTTGGTTGAACGGTGTCACGGCAGACGAGTGCCGAAAAGGGGTGGAGAGTTTTGCCGGGGTGTATAGACGTTTCAATATCCACGTCAAGACGGATCACGTGGTGTATGTAGATGATTACGCCCATCACCCTACAGAGTTGAACGCTTCTCTTCAATCGATTCGCAAACTTTATCCGGATAGGCATTTTATAGCGGTGTTCCAGCCACATCTATATACTCGCACAAGGGACTTTGCTGCAGATTTCAAGCAGGTGTTGTCGCAGGCAGATGAATCAATCTTATTACCCATCTATCCTGCACGGGAATTACCTATTCCGGGAGTGACGAGCGAGATGCTTGGTGGAAAAGTTGTTGAAAAAAAGGACATTGTGGAGTATATCGCAAAACGTGTGCAGGAGATAGAGAAATCTGTTGTCGTGTTGAGTTTGGGTGCAGGTGATATAGATAGAATCGTTCCGCAGATGGCAGAGCGATTAGGGAAGTGATAGTTGACAATTGAATGTTGAAACCGATTTGGAAACATATTATAGCAAGTGTTTGTGCGGTGATAGTCGTGGCTTATATGGTGTTTGGCATTACGATGAGCCACCGGACGGCTTTGTTACCATGCCGGCAGGTGCTTATTTGTATTCAAGACAGTGCCGAGCGAATGTACATCACCAAGGCTGAGATAATGCACCTGTTGAACGAGAAAAAGATGTCACCGATTGGGCTTACCATTCAGGATTTTCATCCGCAACGCATAGAAGATGCCGTGACGGCGCACCCTATGCTTCGCACGTGCGAGTGCTACACGGACATACGGGGCAATATATGTCTCCGTGTGACGCAACGTATTCCATTGGTGCGTGTGGTGACGGGTGCCGATACCTATTTTATTGATACAGACCGCAAGTTGATGCCGGTGCGGGCAAGTGTCAAGACATCGGTTTTGGCAGTTACGGGAGATGTGAGTCGTCGTATGGCGGCTGAGCAAATAAGTGATTTTGCGGAGTGGCTACAGTATGATGAATACTGGAAAAACCGTATTATTCGTATTCAGATGGATTCGCCTCAAATGGTGCGCTTGATACAATCTGACGGCGCGGCGGATATATGTTTGGGTAAGTGGAGCGACTATCAGCGTAAAATGAACAAGTTACATCGCTGGTATGTTGCAGGGCAAGGATTGAATTTAGAACAATACCGGTCGGTAGATGTGCGGTATGACGGACAAGTGGTGGGAGTGAAGGAAGTTGATAGTTGACAAATAAGATATGCCAAAAAAGGTTAAAAGACAGTTAGCAGAAGTATTGCCGTTGGTTGCCATTGAATTGGGTAGCCACTCCGTGCGTGCGATGGCTGCAGAAAAGGTTGGACCGGATTTATTGCATGTGTTGGGTTATGAAGAAAATCGCAAATATGCCTGCGTAGATAGGGGAATTGTGGTGCAGACTTCAAGTGCCGGATATATGATAGGCGAGACTCTTCGCCTGTTGGGTAATCGTATCAATCATGCCGATTTACCGGCAGCTTTTGTGCTGTTGGGAGGTAGCAGTATGCAGGTAGTTCCCGTGTATAGCCGCCGTGATTTGGTTCGCAAACGTACGGTGTCTGACTCTATATTGGAGGAGATGGAGAAAGAGTGCAAGAGTAAGATAGAAGGCCGTAATCCGGGAGTGGCAGTATTGGACTTGATTCCTTCTTTTTTCGTGTTAGATGGTCAGGAGCAGGAGGAGGCACCGAGTCCCACGCAACGGGTGACTTTGTTTGAAGCACATTATATCGCTTTTGTAGGCAAGAAAGAACTGGAGGAAAAAGTAATTGCCAGTTTTGACCGTGCCACCAAATCTATCGAGAAAGCATTTACCCGTCCCGAAGCTTTGCTATCGGCATTTGCTTTTGAGGACCAGAGTGTGTTGACTGACGGTTGTGCGGTTTTGGATATGGGAGCCCAAACCACCACTTTGTCGGTGTATAAAGGCAATCAGTATCTCAAAACCAAGGTATATCCCAAGGGCGGTTATCATATTACCCAACTGATTGCACAGCAGGGGATATCGTTTGAGAATGCCGAGAAAATAAAAAAAGAGCACGGTTTTGCGGCTCCCGCATTAGTGGAGAAAAACTACACGATGCAGATTCCCGGTTCACCCGAGATAAACGGGGTTTGGAAAACAAGCAGTGTAGAATTGGCAACCCTTATCAAGCAGGCTTTAGACGAGATGATAGATCCGTTAATGGATATATTGAATGAGTATAGCGGTCGTATTCGCTGTTTGTATATCACGGGTGGTGCCAGTTTGTTGCAAGGTATCATAGAGTATTTGGAAAGCAAGACTTCCGTGCCCGTGCTCTATGGCAGTCATGCCGGCTTGTTGGACCGTTTGACTCCCGATGAATACTGTTCTCCCGAGTATGCCAGTTTGGTGGGAGGTTTGATATTAGGAAGCGATTATCGTGATTTGCATCCCGGCAAATTATTGGAGCCCCCGACGATAGTGGCGTTTACCAAAATAGTAGATTTATTTACCGATCAACAATAACATTGTATGAATGAAGACTTGCTTCCGTTGGAAATAGACATCAAGGAAGATTCTATTATCAAAGTGATGGGCGTAGGTGGCGGTGGCTGCAATGCTGTCAATCACATGTACCAACAAGGGATTGTTGGCGTAACTTTTTTAGTGTGCAATACCGATAAGCAGGCTTTAGGACGATGTTCTGTTCCTGCCAAACTGCAATTGGGACCCGGTTTGGGAGCCGGCGGTAATCCGGATAAAGCTCGCCGCTATGCAGATGAAAATAGAGACCGTATTCATGAGGCTTTGGACGACGGTACGCAAATGTTGTTTCTTGCTGCTGGAATGGGTGGCGGTACCGGTACGGGAGCCACGGCTATCATAGCCGAAGAAGCGCAGCAAATGGGTATATTGACGGTAGGTATAGTTACTATTCCTTTTGCCTTCGAAGGCAAACCTAAAATACGCAAGGCATTGACCGGTGTCGCTACTTTGGCGGAGCACGTAGATGCCATTTTGGTCATCAACAATGAAAAACTGAATCAGATATATCCCGATTTGGACTTGCTGAATGCTTTCAGCAAATCGAATGACGTGGTTAGTAATGCCGCACGTTCTATCGCTGAGATTATCACCATTCCGGGATACATCAATACTGATTTTGCGGATGTATATACTACGCTCAAAGATGGTAAGGTTGCCATTATGAATGTGGGTCAGGCGGGAGGAAAAAGCCGTGTAACGGACGCTATCAACAATGCCCTTAATTCCCCGTTGGTTAATACCAATGACGTACATGGTGCCAAACGTGTATTGCTGCAGTTCTATTGTTCCACCGAACATGCTATTCAAACGCAGGAGACAGACCAGATTTACGAATTTGTGCGTGAGGTAGGTGAGGAAGTGGAAGTTCAATGGGGTGTGTCGTTAGATGAATCGTTGGGTGATGAAGTGCGTGTTACGTTGATAGCAACAGGATACGAGGTAAGTGATATACCTTCGTTGAAAGAGGAAGTTGGGCAACCTACGGTGGAAGATGCCATTAAGGCTAACTACGACGAGTTGCCTATACCTGTGCAAAAGAAAAGTGATGAAGTGGCACCGGAAATAGTATTTACCCACTCGGATTTGTCTGACGATGACATAGTTATCACGTTAGAGGAAGAAAACGAGAAACCCGAAGAAGAACAGGCATCTGCGCCGGAACCTGCACCTGCACCGCAGAAACACGGTTTTGCAAGTTGGATGCGTACACGTAAATAATTACTAATATGGATAAAGAAACTAATTTATTTGATTTATGTCGGTCTGCCTATCATGCGGTAGTTCGTTTTTTCGTTAATATCGGTCGGTTGATTGGCAGAATGTTGCAACTCACTTATCAGCATATCTGGGTTGTATCGGTGTGTGTGTTACTCGGATTGACAGGTATGCTTTATTATTCTCGCCCGGGTAATCGTATTTATAAGGTAGATGGCGAGGTCGTCTTGAATGGTCCTTCTATAGAAGCCGTAGCGTCTTATTGGGAGGCATTGAATCATCATTTGCCCAATGTGGCAGAGCAGAATAGAGGTAAGATACTTAACCTTGCCGACACGGTTGCTCTGCGTATGAGTCGGTTTGAAACATTCTATGTGATTGACAGTAAGCATGATGGCATAGCCGACTATGTGGATTATAAGCGTAAAGTGTCGCCGGAAGATACGTTAAATGTACGCATGTTCAATCGCCTGATTTTGCGTTTCCGTACCAAGAATGTGGCGGCTTTACCTGAGATAGAACAACGGTTAATGGCTTATTTGAACAGTCGCCCGTCTTTTGTTCAGGCATACGCTACGGCCCTGCCCGCTATTGAGCGTCAGCACCGGTTTGACATAGACCAGATAGATAAATTGGATAGCCTGACATCGGTTTTCTACTTTTCTCCGTTTGGCGGGGGGGACGTTTCTACCATGCAGAATACGCAGCTCTCCTTTGGTGATGTCAACGGTAAACGCAGTATTGAGTTGTTTACTGATGAAATCGAGGATTTCTTTGTTGCCGGCAATATCCGTGCACAGAGTTATGCTTATCGTGAAGCCCCTGTTGTGTTGGTCAATCATTTTGTGGCGAATGCCCGTGCGGTGAACGGCCGCCTCAAATGCGCTATCTTGGGTTTGGTGATAGGTTGGATAATAGGGTGTGGAATAGCCGGGTTGGTAGAGAAAAGAAAAAAGGTTATTGCCTTTTTGAAGCGATAACCTTTTTAATGATGAAATAAGCAACTGCTACGATTAGCAGAATGACTATGGCCACGCTTAGTTCGTGGCTATATTCTTTTATCGTGTCCATTTGTCCGGCTGCCACGTAGCCTAATAAAGCCAGGACGCAGTTCCAAATCAGTGCACCCAAAAAAGTATAAAGCAGGAATGGTCCCATTTTCATTCGTGCCAATCCGGCAGGAATACTAATGAGTTGGCGAATGCCGGGAATGAAACGTCCGATAAAAGTGGACATATTGCCGTGGTCGCGAAAATAGACTTCGGCTTGTTGTATTTTCTCCCCGGATAGCAAACATAGGTGTCCTAATTTGGAATCGGCAAATTTGTAGATAATGGGTCTTCCTAACCACACCGATAGGTAGTAGTTGATGATGGCACCTATCATGGCTCCCAATGTGCCGAATAGTACTATAATCAGTACATCTAACGGGTAGTTGCCACTAACGCATAGGACGCTATCCGGCTGACCTGCCACAAAAGCGGCGGGAGGTATAACCACTTCGCTCGGAAAAGGTATAAAGGACGACTCAATGGTCATTAACGCAGTAATCGACGCATAGTTCATATGCGCCGAGTACCACGAAATGATGTTGTCAATGATAGTCATTTATAGGAAAATGAGTTGCACGATAATATAAACGGGCAGCAGCACGATCAATGAGAACTTAATCATATAGCCGAAGAAAGACGGCATATCAATCTTGTTCTCCTCTGCAATGGCTTTTACCATGAAGTTAGGTCCGTTGCCGATATAGGTCATCGCACCAAAGAAGACGGCACCGATACAGATGGCTTTCAGCAGCAACTCGGGGATACCTGCAACAGTAGTGGCATCCATAGAAGCCATAATCTCAGGCGATAGACCGGTTGCCATCGAGTGGAAGGCTACGGCAGTCGGGGTGTTGTCCAGGAAGGAGGACAGCAGACCGGTGGAGTAGTAGTACTGCCAAATATGGGTCAGACCGAGACTAGCAGCGTTTTCTTTCAGGAAGATAAGCGCAGGAGCCATCGTGGTAAAGATACCGATGAACAAGGCAGCAACCTCCAAGATAGGAGCCCACGTGTATTTGTTATCGTCGTAACGAACTTTATGAGGCGTTGTGAGCATAGATAGTCCCATGAAGACTAACATGGCTATTTCGCGCAAGTATTTGATATACAGCGGAGCATCTTCTGCGCCCATGGCAGGAATAGTGCCGGCATTAAGGAAAGCCACGGAAGCCACGATACCAACGAGCCACAGGAAGTTGATGTTTCCTTTCAGTTTGAGAGGTTGTGCTTCGCGCGCATCAGCAGACAGGGCAGTCCAATCTTCTTTTTTATAATAATAGGTGTCAGCCAAGAAGTACATAATCAGCAACAGCGCACCGGTGAACAACCAAGGAGCCCACATAGAGGCAAACCAAGTAAATTTAGCACCACGCAGGAAAAGCATAAACAATGGAGGGTCACCCAGAGGCGTCATCAATCCGCCGCAGTTGGCCACTAAAGCGATGAAGAAAAGAACGGTGTGCATCTTGTACTTACGCTGTGCATTCGTAGCCAAGACGGGGCGAATGAGCAGCATAGCGGCACCTGTTGTTCCCATTAAGGAGGCTAACAGAAAACCGATAGCCAGGAAAATGGTGTTTACAATAGGTTTGGCTTTGATATCACCACTCAGGTGAATACCGCCGGTAATCACGAACAGTGCCAATAGCAAAATAATGAATGGCACATAATCAAAGAAGATCGTGTCCACCAGCGAGTGTCCCAAGCCCATGCAAATCATGTAGATGGCTACGGGCACACCCAAAATGGCAGATACGATGAGTTTGTTCAGATTGCTTTCCCATTTCTCAGGAGCGATGATGGGACCGATAGCAATCGCAAGGAGCATAATTCCGAAAGGAATCATCGCCCATGCAGGCATCATAAACTGTTCCATAATGTTAATAATTAGTTGTTTATTTATCTGGTTTTCTAGTTACCAAGTTCCCTAGTTTCTTAGTCTAATTTTAATACTGCGAGGAAGGCTTTTTGCGGCACTTCTACGTTGCCGATTTGCTTCATGCGTTTCTTGCCTCGTTTCTGTTTCTCCAGCAGTTTACGTTTACGGCTTACATCACCTCCGTAACATTTTGCCAACACATCTTTTCGCACTTGTTTAACCGTCTCACGTGCAATAATCTTGGCACCTATGGCTGCCTGAATGGCGATGTCGAATTGCTGACGGGGCAATAACTCTTTGAGTTTCTCGCACATGCGGCGACCGAAGTCCAACGCGTTGTCGCGGTGGGTGAGGGTAGAGAGTGCATCTACCTGTTCGCCGTTGAGCAGTATATCCAGTTTGACAAGGTTGCTGGGACGGAAACCGTTGGTGTGCCAGTCAAAACTGGCGTAGCCCTTGCTGATGGATTTGAGTTTATCGTAAAAATCAATCACTATCTCGCCCAAAGGCATGTCGAATAGTATCTCGAGGCGGTCGCCGGAGATAAACTCCTGTTTGACTAATTCACCCCGTTTGCCGAGGCACAGGGTCATAATAGGACCTATATAGGACGATGTAGTGATGATAGATGCACGGATATAGGGTTCTTCGATGTGGTCTATCTCCGTTAGGTCGGGCATACCGGCGGGGTTGTGTACCTCTTTCATTGTGCCGTCTTTCAGATAGACGTTGTAACTTACGTTGGGCACGGTCGTGATAACGTCCATGTCAAATTCTCTGTCCAGACGTTCTTGCACAATCTCCATGTGCAGCAGGCCCAGGAATCCGCAACGGAAGCCGAAACCCAAAGCCACCGATGACTCCGGCATAAAACTCAGTGACGAGTCGTTCAGTTGCAGTTTTTCCAGCGATGCCCGCAAGTCTTCGTAATCTTCGGCTTCAATCGGATAGACACCGGCGAAGACCATCGGCTTGGCTTCTTGGAAACCGGCTATGGCTTTGTCGCAGGGGCGGCTGACATGTGTAATCGTATCGCCTACTTTAACTTCGGAAGAGGTTTTGATACCTGAGATGATATACCCCACCGTGCCGGCTGACAGTTCTTTGGTCGGCTGCATATCCATCTTGAGTACGCCTATCTCGTCGGCATCGTATTCCTTGCCGGTGTTGAAGAAACGTACGTGGTCGTTGGTGCGGATAGTACCGTTTACCACTTTGAAATAGGCTATGATGCCTCTGAACGAATTGAATATCGAGTCAAACACGAGGCATTGCAAGGGAGCCTCGGGGTCGCCTTCCGGTGCCGGAATACGGTCCACGATAGCGTCTAATATGGCTTCCACGCCGTCACCCGTTTTGGCGGAGCAGCGTAGTATCTCCTCGCGCTTGCAGCCTAATAGGTCTATTATCTCGTCCTCCACCATTTCTGGCATGGCACTTTCCATGTCGCATTTGTTCATCACGGGGATAATCTCAAGGTCGTGTTCCAGTGCCATATACAGATTGCTGATAGTCTGTGCCTGTACGCCTTGGCTGGCATCTACTACCAGCAACGCTCCTTCACAGGCGGCTATGCTGCGGCTCACTTCGTAACTGAAATCCACGTGCCCCGGAGTGTCAATTAGGTTGAGGGTATATTCTTCTGACTTTCGCCTGTAACTCATCTGAATGGCATGGCTCTTGATGGTGATGCCGCGTTCTTTCTCAAGGTCCATGTCGTCCAGAACTTGGTTCTCCATATCTTTGGCGTTTACCGTCTGTGTTATTTCCAACATACGGTCGGCCAAGGTCGATTTACCGTGGTCTATATGGGCGATTATGCAAAAATTCCGTATATTTTTCATTTGAATACCTAATCCCGCAAACTAATTTTGGGCACAAAGGTACAACAAAAATTTGATATATGCAAATAAATTGGCCTTTTTTATACGAAATAGACCGGTCTTGTCCATAAATAGATAATTTATTTGCACATGTCAAAAAAAAATTGTATCTTTGCAGCCTGATTTTTGTGTATTTACGTCTAAATTAAATATCTATCATGCAAAAACAAAATGTTGTTGTTCGATTCTGTGGAGACTCAGGCGATGGTATGCAATTGACGGGCAATATGTTCTCGTCGCTGAATGCCATTCTGGGGGAGGAGATTTCCACCCTGCCTGATTTTCCTGCCGAGATACGTGCCCCGCAAGGTACGTTAGGAGGCGTCAGCGGTTTTCAAATGTGTCTGGGACCGGACGTGTTTACTCCCGGGGACAAAGCCGATGTGATCGTGGCTATGAACGCAGCTGCACTCAAAGTCTGCACGCTCGGCAGTAAATTCAATGTTGCCGATGCCAAATATGCGGAAAAGGATAGTATGTTCACCAAAAACGCGACCATCATTATTGATACAGATAGTTTTTCTACGCAAGATTTGGAGAAAGCTCAATACAAGACAGATAATCCGTTTGCCGAATTAGGTATTCCCGATAGCGTACAGATTGTTCCTGTTCCGCTGACGATGCTAACCAAGGAGTCCCTCAAAGATAGCGGTCTGGACAACAAGTCCATTCTCAAGTCGCGTAATATGTTCGCATTAGGTATCGTGTGCTGGCTGTTTGATGAACCGCTGGACAAAGCGAACAAGTTCTTAGAGGACAAATTTAAGAAAAAACCGCAACTCGTTGCACCCAATATCAAGGTATTGACCGATGGCTATCATTATGGTGACAATACTGCCCTGCATATCAATCATATACATTTAGAGAAAGCCGTTGATTTGCCTCACGGAACCTACACCTCTATTGCCGGTAACAAAGCTACGGCTTGGGGGTTGATAGCTGCTGCTCATAAATGCGGCAAACGCCTGTTCTTGGGTAGTTATCCCATTACTCCTGCCACGGATATCATGCACGAGTTGGCAGGTCGCAAAGACATGGGCGTGATGGTGGTGCAGGCCGAAGACGAGATAGCAGGTGTTTGTACGGCGATAGGTGCTTCGTTTGCCGGCGATTTGGCATGTACATCTACTTCGGGACCGGGTCTATCGCTTAAGTCCGAAGCTATCGGTTTGGCAGTTATGGCCGAGTTGCCGTTGGTAGTGATTGATGTGCAGCGTGGTGGACCAAGTACCGGTTTGCCTACCAAGACGGAGCAAACAGACCTGCTACAAGCCGTCTATGGCCGTAATGGTGAATGTCCGGCTGTGGTGATTGCCGCTTCATCATCTGCCAACTGCTTCCAATTTGCATACGAAGCGTGTAAGATAGCCCTTGAGAATATGACACCGGTCATTCTGATGACGGATACGTATCTCGCTAATGGTACCGGTTTATGGCGTATTCCTCAGTTGGCCGAGTTGCCTGCTATTCAGCCACAAGGCGTACCGGCAGAGTTGAAGGGTCAGTATAGCGTATCGTTGCGTGATGCCGATAGTATCCGTTATTGGGCTATTCCCGGCATGGAAGGCTTTGAACATCGCAATATAGGTTTGGAGCGTGATGCCCAACAAGGGACTATATCCACCAATCCGGAGAACCATGAAACGATGGTGCGCGCACGCCAAACCAAAGTGAATCAGATAGTGAATAAAATTCCCGATGTACAAGTACAGGGCAATGCCCAAAGCGATACGTTGCTCATCGGCTGGGGCTCGACGGAGGGACACCTGCATGCAGCAGCCGACGAATTGAACTGCGCCCTTGCTCACTTCAACTATATCAACCCGTTGCCAAAAAATACGGCAGATGTGATACGTCGCTATAAGAAAGTGATAGTCTGCGAGTTAAACACAGGTCAATTCGCTACTTTGTTGCGTAGCAAAGTGCCCGACGTGGATTTCAAACAGTATAACGAAATCATGGGGCAACCCTTTGCGGTGGAAAGAATCGTAGATGCAGTTAAAACTATCAATTGTCAACTATCAACTATCAACTAATTATGGAAGCAGCTCAATATAAAAGTAATCAATATGTCCGTTTCTGTCCGGGTTGTGGCGACCATGCTATCCTTGCCTCTTTAACTAAGGCAATGGCTCAGATTGGTGTGCCTACTCATCAGACAGTTGTTATCTCCGGTATCGGGTGTTCCAGCCGTATGCCCCACTATCTCAATACCTATGGTTTCAATACCATTCACGGTCGTGGCGGTGCTATCGCAACAGGTGTCAAAACATCTCACCCTGAACTGACCGTTTGGCAGATGACAGGTGACGGAGACTGCCTGGCGATAGGCGGTAACCATTTTATTCACGAGATACGCCGTAATGTAGATTTGAATATATGTCTGTTCAATAACCGTATTTACGGTTTGACCAAGGGTCAGTATTCCCCTACGTCGCCCAAAGGATTTGTTTCCAAGTCATCGCCTTTCGGCACGGTGGAACGTCCCTTTATCCCTGCCGAGTTGGTGATGGGGGCACGAGGTACTTTCTTTGCCCGCACGTTGGATGTGGACATGCCCACCACGGTGGACTGTATGGTGCAGGCCCATCAGCATAAGGGGGCTTCTGTGATAGAGTGTTTGGTTAACTGCGTTATTTTTAATAACGGTACGCATAGTTGGATTGCAGACCGTGATACACGTGCCGAGCGTTCCATTATCTTGAAACACGGCGAGAAAATGATATTCGGTGCCAATAAGGACAAAGGTCTCAAACTGGACTATTCCACCGTTATACCGCATATCGTTGTTACAACGGCTGATGACCCCGATGTGCTCGTTCATGATGCCAAGACTGAGGACCCGACGCTACACCGTATGCTTGCCATGATGGGGCAGGAACGTTTCACGGTTGACGGTGGTGCTTCCGAGCACTCCGATAAAGGCACAATGCACGATGGTGCTTCCGAGCACTCCGATAAAGAGTTGCCGGTGGCGTTGGGCGTAATCCGTGACGTGGAGGCCGAGACCTACAACGAGGCAGTCAATAAACAAATTAACGAAGTACAGGGTAACGCCAAAGTCCAAACATTTGACGCATTGACGAAGACCCTTGAACACTGGGAAATGTAATAAATAAACAGGAATATGAAAAAAGGAATTGTATTTTTAGCGGCTGCGGCTGCAATGTTACTGGTTGGGTGCAAAAAAGACGACCCGTCTCAACCACAGCGAACAACTATCGTGGGTACATGGAGCCTACAACAGGAAAATGGGGATGACGTGCTGACCAATAATCGCACAATCGTCACGTATGCCCTTGGCGGCAATAAACATTTCTCCTTGTCCAAATACGTGGAGGAATTGGAGGTGTGGACGTGGAAGAACAAGGCGCATGGCACCTACAACTTGGCAAAGAACGGAGATTTCCAAGAAACGGTTGACAAAATTCTCTATTCGGGTTCTGCCTCAATGGCAAACAATAGTTCGTTGGCTATTCATCTCACTAAGAGCAAAGATACGAAAAAAGGAACCGAGAAATCAATGGATGTAAAATACCGGTACTCTCGTGTGCCCGACGATTTATACTACGAAGATGCTATTATCGGTCTTTGGGAGGGTGTAGAAATGACAGGCGATGAGACCTTCGGAGATGCCAATCACCGCTGGGAATACTATCCGTCCCAAGGCGGTACCGCAAGGTATGACTATTTGTCCCTGAATGAACACGATGAGTGGAAAGCCAATCCTGCCAACAATGGGCAATATAACGTGCATGGAAACTGGTTAGCAACTACATGGACCAATGATCAAGGTGATCCCGAATATGAATGGTGGGATATTGAATTAATCAATGATACCTGCATGAAATGGTTGGCGTGGCGTAAAAATGACCAAGGCGAGCGTTACAAGACTACTTTCACTCTCCGTCGTGTGACGACTGAATAAAAAAAAGACGCCATCTGGCGTCTTTTTTTTGTGATTATCGTTACTTATTTCAGTTTAGTCAGGGCAGTGCGGACACGGCGCAGGGTCTCCTCTTTGCTGAGTATATCGGTGATAGACCAGATATGCGGTCCGCGTGCAGCACCGACAAGGCAGATACGGAAAGCATTCATCACGATACCTAAACCGTATTCGTGGTCGGCTATCCACTTCATAACGACGGTGTTCAGTACACCTTCTTCGGCAGTCTTGCCTTCGGGCGTAACCCAATCGTTCTCGTCTATAGACTCCAACAACGCCAATAGTTCGGTCATGTGACGCGGACTGTCTTCTTTCCAGCGTTTGGCAAGCGATTTCTCGTCATACTCGGTGGGGGCAACGAAGAAGAAATTTACCTGCTCCCATAATTCGCTGACGAAATTCACACGTTCTTTGACTAAGCCTATCACTTGTCCGACAGTGGCTTCTACTCCCGTTCTACCCCCGTTAAACTCAGGTACGTGTTGCGAAAGGATAGGCATAAATAACTGTGCCAGTTCTTCGTTGGATTTGAGTTGGAGGTACTGGTGGTTGAACCACTTGCCTTTTTCGTAGTCAAATTTGGCACCGGACTTGCTCACACGGTCGAGGGAGAACTGCTGTATGAGTTCGTCTATGGTGAACATCTCTTGGTCGGACGAGTTATGCCAGCCGAGCAGGGCAAGGAAATTGATGACTGCTTCGGGGAAATAGCCACTCTCGCGATAGCCGGAAGAGACGGAGCCGTCTTTTTGGTTGTGGAACTCTAATGGGAAGACAGGGAAGCCCAATCGATCACCGTCCCGTTTGCTGAGTTTGCCGTTTCCGTCGGGTTTGAGCAGCAGGGGCAGGTGTGCAAACAGAGGCATCGTGTCTGCCCAACCGAAAGCACGGTAGAGCAACACATGGAGTGGGGCAGAGGGAAGCCACTCTTCACCACGAATAACATGCGACACCTCCATCAAATGGTCGTCCACTATGTTAGCAAGGTGATAGGTGGGTAGGTCGTCCGCCGACTTGTATAGCACTTTGTCGTCTAATATACTGCTATTGATGGTCACATCGCCGCGAATCAGGTCGTGGACGGTAATGTCCTCGTTGGGCTCAATCAGAAAACGTACCACGTATTTTTCGCCATTGGCAATACGTTGTTTGGCGGCCTCAAGACCGATAACAAGCGAGTTGTCCATCTGCGTGCGCGTGCGTGCATCATATTGAAAATTAGGTATTTCCTGATGTTTGGCTTCCAATTGCTCCGGCGTATCAAAAGCGTAGTAAGCGTGCCCGCTGTTAATCAGTTGGTCCACATATTGGTGGTATATCTCGCGACGCTCGGACTGACGGTAGGGACCGTGGTTGCCTACTTGTGCGATTTTTCCGTTTTCCCAACGGAGACCTTCGTCAATTTTGATGCCGAGCCAGTCTAATGCCTCTAAGATATATTCTTCAGCCCCCGGAACAAAACGGGTGGAGTCCGTATCTTCGATACGCAACAACATTGTGCCTCCGTGCTGGCGGGCGAATAGGTAATTATACAAGGCAGTGCGTACACCGCCGATGTGAAGCGCGCCTGTCGGTGACGGCGCAAAACGAACGCAAACTTTACGACCCATAATACTGCATTTTAATTGTGACTGCAAAAGTACACTTTTTTTTGCATATATGCAAATATAATTTGGAAATATCGTTTATTTTTTGTAACTTTGCGCCCAAAATAAGAAATAGATGCGAAGAATAATATCCACATTTGTCTTTTTCCTGCTCGCGTGCGTGGGTGCGAACGCGCAGTACATGGTGGAGATTAAACCGTCCAAGAAGGTTATTCATGTGGATCAAACCGGTTTGTCGGACAATACGGGTGTGAAAGATGTTTTGCAGGCTATGCCGGAATTATTGAATAGATACACGGATAATTTTTTTGATAATTTCAGTATTCAGGTCGATGGCAAAGATGCCGGCAGCAGTCGCGATGTCGTGCTGACCCAGACTAAGTTGGCAGAGGTAGATGTGATAGAGATTTCTACATCGCCTACGGTAAGTGAACAGAAAAATGGAGAGGGCGGTGTTATTAATATCAAACTCAAACCTGTTGCCCGAGAAGGCGTGAGTGGCGAAGTGCTGCTGGACGGTACCACGGAGTGGGACGTGCAACCGTCACTGTTGCTGAATTACAAGAAAAACAAGTTTACCCTTCGCTCCAGCTTTATGATGGAGTATTGGAATCCGACAAACTATAAAGAGAAATACTGGTCAAACACGGACGAAACGGTTGCCCGTCTAGACACACTCAAAACACGTTTCTGCCAAGAGACAGCCAAACTGCATCTGGAATGGAACCCCACCTCACAGGACGAGGTGAAAGTTTATGTGTGGGAAACGTACGCTCATGCCAGACAGACGGCAAATGCCGGTGAACAGACCATGGTTAGGATAGAAGACGATACGAAACGAATTTTGTGGCAGGAGACGAATATGTGTGAACAGGTGTCGGATAGACAGTGGAAACTGGTGGCGGAGGGCAATGTGTCGTATAAGCACGTTTACGCACGAGGCGGGGAACTCAATATAGAGGGCGATTACAGTTTTAATCCGAACGGAAATAAACGCCACTGGAGAAGAATGAATTTGGAATCAAAGGATATGATTTATACCGGACAAGATAGCCTGACTGACAATCTGACGTACGATCATCAGGTTAGGGGTGAAATCAGTACAAAACATCTCCTTCTTCCTTTTACAAGTTCTCATTATTTAGACTTGAAAAGCGGTGTGAATACCACATATAGTTTCGGCAGGACACGAACCATAACGGATATTGAAGATACACACTTCCCTCCGGACACCAACAAGGTGAAGGGAAATAAACTATATGTCTCGCCGTATTTGGAAATGAATTACCGCTATCACGGTTGGGAATTGCAGGTCGGTGCCCGTTACCAGTATTACCGTCACGGGCAGCAGGAAAATGAACAAAGTATATATTACACCCACAATCATACATGGTTGGGAAACGCCAGCGTGTTATGGCAGGTGAAAGAGCATCATTTGCTGCGGCTCATGGTGTCGCGTGATGTGATTTGGGCGATGATGAAGGACCGGGACGGCAAGATAGATCCCCGTTCAAATCCTTATTATATGGCAGATTTGAACTATATCTATGATTGGAATAACAAGGTGGATTATGTAATGACTAATTTTGGCATCAAATATGTATATGCCAAACGTGACGCATTGGATATCGGTGTTTTGTCTGCCAACGCACAACTTATTTACCGGCACGGCATTTTTGCTATGGCTTTTGCGGGTAATGTGTATGCCAAGAAAGAAATCTATATCAATAAGCAAGACAATAACTGGCGTTTCTATGCCAATGTGAGCATAACGCCTGTTCTGTCGTTCCGTAAGAACTGGACTTTGTCTGCCAAGTTGCTCTATAACTCGCAGATGTTCTTGGCAGGCGAGACATACGGCGACTGTTTCTATACCCAACTGCGTTTGTCCAAAGATTGGAATAAATGGAATGTTCACATTGAGATAAACGATATATTTGACTATATTACCTACAATACCTACCAAACAGATAGGGGAACGGAAAAAGAATTAGTGGACATGTATCCCCGTTGTGTTGCAATAGGTGCCAGCTATAAATTTTAATAGCAACCTGCAACCTGCTAAACTCGTTAAACCCGTTAAAAAATTATACAACAATGGCAAAGAAAATTGAAGGAAAAAAAGAAGTGCAATTTTCGCTCGTTTACCGCGATATGTGGCAATCAAGCGGTAAATATGTGCCCCGTAAAGATCAACTGGCACAGATAGCCCCTGTAATTATTGATATGGGCTGTTTTGACCGTGTAGAAACCAATGGCGGTGCTTCCGAACAGGTTAATCTGCTATATGGAGAGAACCCTAATCTGGCAGTAAGAACATTTACCAGGCCTTTCCACCAGGCAGGCATCAAAACCCACATGCTGGACCGCGGTTTGAACGCCCTTCGCATGAACCCCGTGCCCGCCGATGTGCGCCAACTGATGTACAGGGTGAAACATGCACAGGGAACGGACATCACCCGTATCTTCTGCGGATTGAACGACCCGCGCAATATTATCCCGTCTATTAAATGGGCAAAAGCGGCAGGCATGACCGCACAGGCTACCATGTGCATCACCTATTCCAAAGTACACACGGCAGAGTATTACATCAACTTGGCGGAACAACTCATCGAGGGTGGTGCACAGGAGATATGTCTGAAGGATATGGCGGGCGTAGGTCGTCCTGCTATGTTGGGTGTTATCGTGGCTGCCATCAAAGAAAAACATCCGGATATTATTATTCAATACCATGGTCATACAGGTCCCGGTTTCTCGGTTGCCAGTATGCTTGAGGTGGCAAAAGCAGGGGGCGATGTGTTGGACGTTGCGATGGAACCCCTCAGTTGGGGGAAAGTGCACCCCGATGTAATCACCATCCAGGCCATGTTGCGCGATGCCGGATTCCTTGTGAAAGATATCAATATGAAGGCTTACATGGAAGCACGTAGTCTGACTCAAAGTTTCATGGACGATTTCTTGGGCTATTGGATTGACCCGAAGAATAGTCTGATGACTTCTTTGTTGGTTGGTTGCGGTTTGCCGGGCGGCATGATGGGTAGCCTGATGGCAGACTTGAAGGGCATGCACGCCGCTATCAATGCCAACTTACGCAAGAAAGGACAAAAAGAACTCAGCGAAGACGAGTTATTGGTTGAGTTGTTTGACGAGGTGCAACGTATTTGGCCTATGTTGGGTACGCCGTGCTTGGTAACGCCGTTCAGCCAGTATGTCAAGAACGCTGCATTGATGAATCTATTCAGCAAATCAATGGGCGAAAAACCGTTCACGCGCATGGATCCCGCTATGTGGGGTATGATTCTTGGTAAGAGTGGTAAACTGCCCGGCGAATTGGCTCCGGAAATTATTGAACTTGCTAAAGAAAAAGGATTGGAATTCTATACCGATGACCCACAAGCACTCTATCCTGACGAGTTACCACGATTCGAGAAAGAAATGAAAGAATTGGGTTGGGAACGGGGTCAAGATGACGAAGAATTGTTTGAATTTGCAATGCACGAAAAACAATATCGCGAATATAAATCGGGTCAAGCGAAAGACCAATTCATTAAAGATTTAGTAGAACGTATGCAAAAAGCCGGCAAAGATATGTCAAAAGTACATGTTAGTTGGCAAGGCAGTTTGAGAACGAAAATAGAATATTAAAACCAATATGAAAAAGTACAATTTTAATGCGGGACCAAGTATCCTGCCACAGGAAGTAATCAAACAAACGGCAGATGCCGTAATGGATTTTGAAGGTCAAGGTCTGAGTGTTTTGGAAATATCTCACCGTGCCAAGTATTTCCAACCCGTCATGGACGAGGCAGAAGCGTTGATGAAAGAACTGCTGAACGTGCCTGATGGGTATCGCGTGTTGTTCCTTGGTGGCGGTGCCAGCCTGCAGTTCTGTATGGTTCCTTTCAATCTGATGGAGAAGAAAGCAGCCTATCTGAATACGGGTGTCTGGAGCAAAAAAGCCATGAAAGAGGCACAAGCCTTTGGCGAGGTGGTCGAGTTGGCTGCTTCTACCAATTCGATTCCGATGGATTGGGAAGTGCCGCAGGACTGCGATTATCTGCACATCACCACCAATAATACTATTTTTGGTACTGAAATCAGCAATGATAAACTGCAAGAGATATACCGCAAGAAAGGTAAAGTACGTCTGGTGGCTGATATGTCTTCTGATATTTTGAGCCGTCCTGTTGATGTCAGTCAATTCGATTTGATTTATGGCGGTGCTCAAAAGAACCTTGCTCCTGCCGGCGTAACATTCGTTATTGTTAAGGAAGAGTGTCTGGGTCATGTGACTCGTCATATCCCAACGATGTTGGACTATCGTACGCACACCGAGAATGGTTCTATGTTCAACACGCCTCCCGTTCTGCCTGTCTATACGGCTATGCTGACGCTTCGTTGGCTGAAGAAAAACGGCGGTGTGCAGTGGATAAATGCCCGCAACCAGCAGAAAGCGGACTTGCTTTATAACTGCATAGATAACAGCAAAATCTTTATGCCGACTATTACCGACAGAGAGGACCGCAGTCGCATGAATATCTGCTTTGTGCCGAAACCTGAATACGAAAGTCTCTTTGACGAGTTCTTCCAGTTTGCAACCCAACGTGGCATGGTAGGTGTCAAGGGACACCGTCTGGTAGGCGGCTTCCGTGCTTCCTGCTACAATGCGATGGATGTAGAAGGCGTTCAAGCCCTTGTTGATTGTATCCACGACTTCGAAAAATTACACTAACTGTCAACTATCAACTAATATGAAGGTTCTTGTAGCAACAGAGAAGCCCTTTGCCAAAGTTGCCGTAGATGGCATTCGCGAAGTGGTAGAGGCAGCCGGCTATACGCTGGAACTGCTTGAGAAATACACTGAAAAGAGTCAATTACTCAACGCTGTGGCTGATGCTGATGCCCTTATTATTCGCTCCGATGTGGTAGATAATGAGGTGCTCAATGCTGCCAAACAACTCAAAATAGTTGTTCGTGCCGGTGCCGGTTATGATAATATCGACCTTGAAGCGGCTACTGCTCATAAGGTAGTCGCTATGAACACACCCGGACAGAATTCCAACGCCGTGGCTGAATTGGCACTCGGACTGATGGTCATGATGGTTCGTAACCGGTATAACGGCACGTCCGGCACCGAACTCAAGGATAAAAAACTGGGCATTCATGCTTTTGGTAATGTAGGGCGTAATGTGGCTCGCATTGCCAAAGGATTTGGAATGAATATCATGGCGTACGATGCTTATTGCCCCGATGAGGCAATGATTCAAGCCGGCGTAACGCCTGCACACAGTGCCGACGAGTTGTATCAAAAATGTGACATCGTCAGTTTACATATTCCTGCAACGGACGAAACGAAAAATAGTATCAATTACGCCCTGCTCAATCAGATGCCCAAGGGTGCCATATTGGTTAATACGGCGCGTAAGGAGGTTATCAACGAGCCCGAACTGATTCAACTCATGCAGGACCGCCCCGATTTCCGTTATGTGACTGACATCATGCCGGTGGCTGATGCCGAGTTCCGTCAGTTTGAGAATCGTTATTTCGCAACGCCCAAGAAAATGGGTGCCCAAACGGCGGAGGCAAACATCAATGCCGGTATTGCTGCGGCTAAACAGATAGTCGATTTTATCGAAAACGGTGTAACCAAATTCCAAGTGAATAAATAGGACGTACCTGAGCGAGTCTTAAACGTAAGATAAACGTAATATTAACGTAACATCAACGTAACATGACCGAAGGGTGTAGCAATCACTACTAATATCTTTAACGACTTTGAAGAAACTATTTTTAATATCATTAATCTTTGTATCTGTAGGGTGGTGTAGTGCTGCTCGATTGATACGTGCCGTCAGCCTGTCTAACTCGCGTTATGAGATAGAAAACCCTAAAGGAGCAGATTATCTCTATTTGTATGAATCTTACAAAGATATCTCATTGGAGACTATTAGTGGAAAAGATGCTGTATGGACCGAGTTGGCAACGGGAAGACAATCCAAAGGAACCAATGTGTTTCAGAACGTGACAGATGGTTATTGCTATTCGGTGGAAATAGATGGGCAAAAAGAAACGTTTGTTTTTATTGACTACAGCAAACATCGTCTGACGGCAATGAGCGAGCCGGAGGTGGAGATGAATTGCTCCAATACGCAATTGAAACTCAATACTTGGACTCCGATTACGTATTTGGACAGCTTAGGCAATACGCAATCTCTGCCTTTGGAATGTTCTGTTACCTACACTACACAACAGTGGAACGACAAAAGTTGGGCTGATGTTCAAATAACGGATACCGTTGCGCTTACGGATAGATATATTGTGTTGGATTCTATTTTGACCGATACGAAATTCGTGATAGCGGAGGAAAATATATCGCCCATATTCTATGGCGCGGCTGATTCCTACGAAACGACTGTATATGAGGCAGTTGCTATTGCACATCATAAGCAGAGTTATATCGCAAAACGGGGTAAACAACTTGAAAACGAAAAAGATGGACCGTACGAAGGAAATACGCATATCGAATCGGCTCCGTTGGACATTCTGTTTGAGAGTAATCCGTCCGCCAAAGCCGATTTCTACACGTGGACCATTAAGCAGGGACAAAGCGAAATAGTGTCCAGAAACGATAGAGATTTGCATTATTATTTTGACGATGCTTCGTCTTCGGGACCGATTACCTATTGGGTTGAACTCAAATTGGTCAATTCGTCTCATCCGGAGTGCTATCTCACCGCCATGGATACCGTTACGCTGAATAGCAGTTTTATTTTGGTTCCGAATGTCTTTACCCCCAACGGAGACGGCATGAATGACGAATTCAAAGTGGTGTACCGTTCTGTTTGCGAGTTTCACTGTTGGATATTCAACCGTTGGCAACACCTTATTTATTCGTGGGACGACCCTGCCAAAGGCTGGAACGGCAACTACAACGGGCGTAAGGAGCCTGATGGCGCATATATCTATATCATTGAGGCCAAAGGCTGCGATGGGCAGAAATTCAATTTGAAGGGAACAGTCAATTTATTAACAGGAAAATAAACAACTAAATTTATACAGTATGATTCGTGATAACGAGATTTTTGACGTTATTCGTCGGGAACGGGAGCGTCAGACACGCGGCATAGAGTTGATTGCCAGTGAGAACTACGTAAGCGACCAAGTGATGGAAGCGATGGGCTCTGTCTTGACCGATAAATATGCAGAGGGCTACCCGGGTAAACGCTATTACGGTGGCTGTGAGGTGGTTGACGAGAGCGAGAATATAGCCCGTGACCGTCTTAAGAGATTATTTGATGCCGAGTATGTTAATGTGCAGCCGCACTCCGGTGCACAGGCTAATATGGCTGTTTTTATGGCATGTCTCAAGGCAGGTGATACGTTTATGGGGCTGAACCTCAGTCATGGAGGTCACCTCAGCCACGGCTCGGCTGTCAATTTCTCCGGACTGATGTTCCACGCTATTGACTATAGTCTGAATGAGGCTACGGGACGTGTTGATTACGATGAGTTGGAGCAAAAAGCACGTGCCGAAAAGCCCAAATTGATTATTGCAGGCGCATCGGCATATAGTCGTGAATGGGATTATGCTCGTATTCGCAAGGTGGCTGACGAGATAGGTGCTATTTTTATGGTTGACATGGCGCACCCCGCAGGACTGATTGCAGCCGGTCTGTTGGACAATCCTCTCAAATATGCCCATATCGTAACCAGCACGACGCACAAGACTTTGCGCGGACCTCGCGGTGGTGTTATTTTGATGGGCAAAGACTTTCCCAATCCGTGGGGCAAGACCACGCCGAAGGGTGAAATAAAAATGATGTCCGCCTTTCTGGATAGTGCCGTCTTTCCAGGTACGCAAGGTGGTCCGCTGGAACATGTTATTGCTGCCAAGGCAGTGGCTTTTGGCGAGGCACTTCAACCCGAGTTCAAGACCTATCAGCAGCAGGTCAAAAAGAATGCCGCTGTCATGGCGCAAGCCTTTATGGACAAGGGCTATAAGATTATCTCCGGCGGTACGGACAATCACTCTATGTTGGTCGATTTACGTACCAAATATCCTGACTTGACGGGTAAGGTGGCAGAGAAAGCACTTGTGGCTGCTGACATTACCACCAACAAGAATATGGTGCCTTTTGATACGCGCAGTGCCTTCCAAACCAGCGGTTTACGCTTTGGAACACCGGCTATCACCACACGTGGTTTGAAGGAAGATAAGATGCCTTGGATAGTTGAGTTAATCGATCGCGTTCTTCAAGAGCCGGAATCCGATGCCAATATAGCGGCTGTGCGTGAGGTGGTGAACAGTGAGATGAATAAATATCCTTTATTTGCTTGGTAATTATGAAAAAGATAATCATACCTGTTTTGTGTTTAGTGGCTTTAGGAGCCTGTAAACAGTTGCCTAACTTGGGCGAAGTAGATGTTGTTATTGTTCCCAATAATATCCAATTGGAGGAGGGTGCCACAAAAACCATTTCTGTGTCCGATGGTGCTGTGGCTACATGGACCTCTTTGGCTGACTCTATCGCAACCGTTTCTCCTACACAAGGAGGAAAGACCGCTGTGGTAACGGCACAGGAATTGCCGGATTCGATACCTTCGGCTGTCGTGCAAATCAAAGGGGTTACAAAAACACATACGGCCACCTGCCAGGTGACCGTAGTGCAAAAAGAGGAATAAACGCCGTGTTATTTCAGTCCGTCCCGGCGGAGTAGGGCATCAATTGTGGGCTCGCCTCCACGGAAACGGCGGTACAATATCATAGGCTCTTCCGTTCCGCCTTTTTCCAGCACGTTAGTGCGCCAGCTATCGGCAGTTTCTTTATCAAAGATACTGCCGTTTCTTTCTTGTGCCAGTTGGAATTGGGCGAAAGCATCGGCATCTAACAACTCGCTCCATTTATAACTGTAGTAACCTGCTGCATAGCCGCCTGAGAAAATATGTGTAAAGGCGGTCACCATGTGTGTGCCTTCCACGTTTGGCATTACGCGAACTTGTTCCATAGCGGCGTTGGTGAAGTTGATAACGGCATTCAGCGTATCGCCGTCCGTAACGGCAAACGGTTCGGTCAGCGTATGCCACGCCATATCCAGATAACCGAACGATAATTGGCGGACGCAGGCATAACCGGCGTGGTAATTATTGCTGGCTTTAATCTTGTCAATCAGGTCTTGCGGCATCGGTTCGCCTGTCTCATAATGCTTGGCAAAGGTGTCCAGAAACTCTTTCTCACCGAGGAAGTTCTCGTTGAACTGACTGGGCAACTCCACAAAGTCGCGAGGCACACTCGTTCCACTCAAAACGGCGTAGTGGCACTTGGTCAGCATGCCGTGCAACGCGTGACCGAATTCGTGCAGGAAAGTCTCTACATCGTAGTAAGTCAGCAGGGCAGGTTTATCTACACTGTCGTTCTTGATGGCACGGGTCAGGT
>JAKSMY010000003.1 GCA_024400275.1 Paludibacteraceae bacterium
CCTTTGGTCAAAGCACGATCTACGGTTGGTCTATACACTTTTAAGTCCGACCGACCTCCAGCTTCGGATACCAACCAGAAATCACCTTCATCATACAACGTACCTACATAACCGTTGATGGTGTAAGTCTCTGTGGTTGTGGCACCTTCTGCCAAAGCACCGGCAATTTCTTCTGCCTGAGCTACAGTAATCTCGTCACCTACCGGCGTGGGAGTGCCTGCAATCAGCATAGTGACATTGTATTGCGTAACATCACGACCAATAATAACGGCCTCTATCGTCACATCGTCACCACTTACGGTTAGCGTAATATCAGCAGAATAGAACTCAACAAATGTACCATCGGCTAATGTAATGCCGGAATAATACGTTTCAAGATCGTCCAATGTGTACGTGCCGGAAGCGAGTTTGTCCATGTAGATATCAAACGCAATTTGGTCACCACCTGCGGTTACGCCGGTTGCATAGTAATCACCATCTTCTGCATAGTATTCACCTTCAGCCTCAACGGTAACAAGGTTAATAACCTCAGTCGGAGTGGGAGTAAAGTCCTTCATAGTGATAATCCACTTCATACCATCTACATCTAATGCCTCAGCGTGATAAACAACGGTATCAGCAACAGTGGAAACGGTGACAGATATGCTGTTCTCAACAAACTGAATAGTAGTCTCACCAAGGTATAAACCGGTGTATTCCCAATCCATGTTAGCGGAGGTAAATGAACCAAACATATTGGCGGTATTTACGCAGAGCGAAGCGTAGTATTCACCGGTAACGTCATAACCACGCACTTGGAACCAACCTTCGGTTTCTGTTTCGTTATATACCTCTGGTAACATAATGTCAACATAGGTTTTCTCACCTGTTGGTTGAGCTACGTAGTCATTCATTGTAATGATATACACTTGACCACTAGTTGCCTTAACGGTTGCCGTAAAACGAAGTGTATCAGCGATTTGAGCGATAACTACAGAAGGGATAGACTCAATGTCCACAGAATTATAAGCCACCCAATCAATCATTTGGGTATATTCATACTCAATATCGTCGTTGGTGAACTCACCCAACAGATGGTTTGTATTTACCTGAATGGCAAAACGATACTCTTCATTCTCGCCAGATACATAAATCCAACCGAAATCAGCAACCGAGTCCATCACCATGGGGTGATTGATAACGGTATAAATCGGCTCACCCGGCGTGGGAGGAACGTCGCCACCTAAGATCTCAACTGTACCTTGTTTGATTTCAATGGTGGTATTACCTCCGCTAACATATTTCAAAATCTTACCCGTTACGGCAACACTATCACCTACTACTACACCGGGAGCATCAAGATAGCATTGGTAAGCCTTGAAGTTACTCTTGCTATCTGCACCATCACTTGACATACTAAAGGTTTGGCTGCCATATTGAGTATTATAATCATTAGCATAACTTACAATACCTACTACACGATATTCAACATCGGTTGTTGTATTATCTGCTAAAGCCTTACCAATCTCCAATGCTTGCTCCGGCGTAATATAGTCTCCTACCGGAGTGGGAGGAGTTGGTTCGCCGCCTTCGTCCAAAGTAATCTCTGCATAGGTGTCGCCATTGTAGGCATACACATCCATATTATTGAGTGTCCAAGTATAGGTCTTGCCGTCTGTTCCGACAAATGAGCCTACAAAGTTATACACACCTTCGCTGACGCAAGTAACAATCAAACTACCAACAGGCACCGCTTCATCGGTATATATGCCGCTTTCCTCATCATCAGTTGCAAAATAACCTGCCTCATAAGTAGTCCATGTACCTGCAATCTTAGTTCCGGAAGTCGTACTCTCATTACAAATGAAATATACATACGGGGCTAAGATATAACCTTCTTCATCCAATTCTTTGTAGAAATCAAATGCCCAATAATCACCAAATGTTTCGTCTTCATAGAACACAGCATCAGCATATTGCAAGCCCGTAATCTCTACATCACCACCCGGTGTGGGAGGTGTAGGAGGAACATCTTCGTCCAAAGTAACTACGATAGAAGATATACGCGCTTGTTTTGTCAGTTCTTTAGCCGTCCAAGTCGTTGAATTTGGTGTATAGAAAGTTTCTAGATTTCCATCTTTATCATCCTCAAAAGTAAACTCTATCTTCGTCATAGTAGAGGTAGCCTCAATCGTCAATGTACCTCCGATAAAAACGCGGAATTGGTCAGGGGCACCATCACTTTTTTTCGTGTCAGGATTGTACGCTCTATGACCCAAGCCCTGATCCGTAGAAACGGTTACTCCATTTTTCGTAGCAGATACGGGAGCACCTGGACTTTCTGCTCCTTGATCTACAAAATCAGCGGGTTCAAAAGTAACAGTCGTAGCCATCGCCATTTTCTTGATAGCAGCTTTGCGAGCAACATGTTTCTTAGCCACATGCTTTACTTGCGGTTGTTGTTTTTTCACTACAGGCTGAGCTAACTCAGTACGAGCTTTCCGCATAGGCTTGTTTGGCAAAGCAACTTTAGGTGTTGCCACCAAACTCGTTACCATTGCCAATGCCATTACGAAAGATAGAATCTTTTTCATAATTGTAATTGTAATTGTAATTTAGTTAAACGTATTGTTTTAGTCGCATTATTAAATAATGGATTATCTCATTTCTCGCTAATCGGCTACAAAGATACACTTTTTTTTGCATATTTCAAAATATTTTTGTACTTTTGCACAAATTTTATCAAGTTATGGCTAAAATTTTGATTATTGATGACGAACGGGCTATTCGGAGTACCCTAAAGGAAATTTTTGAATTCGAAGGATACGAAGTCAAACTGGCGGAAGACGGTGCCCAAGGTGTAACTTTGGCAAAGAACGAGCCGTTCGACATTATTTATACAGACATTAAAATGCCCGGCATGGACGGAATGGAAGTGCTGGACGCTTTGGTAGGCAGTTGCCCCATCGTTATGATCTCAGGTCATGGCAATATAGAAACGGCTGTAGAGGCACTCAAAAAAGGCGCGTACGACTTCATCGAAAAACCGCTGGATCTGAACCGACTTCTCGTTACCACCAAAAACGCATTGGAACATAAGGAACTGAAAGAACAGGTGCAGAGCAAAAGCGAGGAACTGAAATCGCTCAAACGCAAGGTGGCACAAACCAACCAAATGATAGGAACATCTGCTGCTCTCACGCGCGTACGCGAGATAATAAACAAGGTAGCCCCCACCGAAGCACGCGTACTTATCACCGGTGCCAACGGTACCGGCAAGGAAGTGGTGGCACGTCTCATACACGAGCAATCTTCCCGTGCTGCCGGACCTATGGTAGAGGTCAACTGCGCCGCCATACCCGGTGAACTTATCGAATCCGAGTTATTTGGGCACATGAAAGGTTCCTTTACCGGAGCTGTCAAAGACCGCGCCGGCAAGTTTGAACAGGCAGAAGGCGGCACACTCTTCCTTGACGAAATAGGAGACATGTCTCTTGCCGCCCAGACCAAAGTACTGCGTGCCTTGCAGGAGAACGAGATAACACGCGTCGGCTCAGACAAAGCCGTCAAAGTGAACGTACGCATACTCGCTGCCACCAACAAGAACCTACAAGCCGAAATCGAAAAAGGTAATTTCCGTGAAGACCTCTTCCATCGGCTTAATGTTATTCCTGTTCATGTGCCGTCTTTGGACGAACGGAAAGAAGATATACCGCTGCTAATCAAATATTTTACGGAGCAGATATGCGCCGAACAAGGTATCAAGGTCAAAACATTTGACTCCACCGCCATAGCCGCTTTGCAGCAACGTTCATGGCCCGGAAACATACGTGAACTACGCAATGTGGTGGAACGACTTATCATCTTGGCAAGTGCTAAAATATCAGCACAAGACGTGAATGATTTTGCGTGAACTTTCCATATTGAATTATAAAAATATCCGCGAGGCAGACTTGACTTTTTCGGATAAGATCAACTGCTTTGTCGGGCTGAATGGTCAGGGCAAAACCAACCTGCTTGATGCCATCTATCTGCTGTCTTTTACCAAGTCGGCTTTTAATGTAATCGATAGCCAAAACATCACCCACGATGCCGACATGGCATTGGTGCAAGGACACTATCAACTGCCAACTGTCAACTGTCAACTGTCAACTATTCATGTGTCTTGCGGACTGAAACGAGGAGCAAAAAAGCAGTTCCGATTGGACAAAACCGACTACAAACGGCTCATTGACCATATCGGACTTATTCCGTTAGTCATAGTCTCGCCGGAGGATAGCCAACTGATTGCCGAAGGGAGCGATGAACGAAGACGTTTTCTCAATGTGGTCATCGCACAGCAGGACAAAACGTATTTGGAACACCTCACCTCTTACAACGCTTTGCTCAAACAGCGTAATGCCCTGCTCAAACAGTACGCCGAACAAACGGATATTCCTTGGGACCTGTTCGACGTTCTTGAGGCACAAATGGTTCCGCTTGCCGAATATATCTTTCAAAAACGCTCGGAGTTTATCCTTTCTTTCGTGCCTATTTTTCAATCATTGTATAACGAAATAGCCGGTGGCAATGAGACCGTATCTTTGCGTTATGTGTCGCAATTGCAGGACAGGGACCTCCAACAAGCCTACCTCAAAACCCGCCAGCGGGATCTCATTCTCGGTTGGACTTCTCAAGGTGTCCATAAAGATGAATTAGAGATGTTATTGGACACCTACCCCCTCAAACGCGTTGGCAGTCAAGGGCAGCAAAAAACCTACCTGCTCGCCATGAAACTGGCGCAAGCACTTTATCTGAGTCACACTCCATCAGTGAACGAAGCAAGCGGTCCTTACTCCATCAGCGAGCAAAGCGAGCAATCCTTACTCCACACTCCCATCCTTCTGCTCGACGATATCTTCGACAAACTCGACTCCGAACGGGTGGAACGTATCATTACCCTTGTGCGTTCTGACCGCTTCGGACAGATTTTTATTACCGATACCGACCGCCAGCATCTCACCCAACTGCTCGGCAATACCGATGCCCGCATTTTCCATGTAGAGAAAGGAATTATCCAATGAGAAAACAACTAATCACAATATTAACCATCGGACTGCTGTCAACTGTCAACTATCAACTGTCAACTGCTCAGCAGCCTTTCCGCGGTGCATGGATAGCCACCGTTGCAAACATCGATTGGCCTACACCCGAAGCTGTCGGCAATGACTCACTACAACAGGCGGAGATGCTCTTCCTTTTGGACTCCCTGCATTCATTGGGTATCAATGCTGTTATTTTTCAGGTGCGCCCTACTGCCGACGCGCTCTATCGTAGCGACTTGGAACCGTGGTCACACTGGCTCACCGGCACACAGGGCAAACAAGCCGGATATGACCCCCTCGAATTAGTGGTGACCGAATGTCATAAACGTGGTATGGAAGTGCACGCGTGGATAAATCCTTTCCGTGTCAATCTGGCTACTTCCGGCACTGAATATATCACCTTCAGCCACATCTTCCACCAACACCCCGACTGGTTCTGGAAATACGGCAAACAGTGGTATTTCAACCCTGCCCTGCCGCATACCTGCGATTGGATTTGTATGGTCGTGGACGATATTATCTGCCGTTACAACATCGATGCCATTCACATGGACGACTATTTTTACCCCTACCCCATAGCAAAAAAGCCGTTGCCCGATGCTGCCGACTTCGCCCGGGACCCGCGTGGCTTTTCGGATATTCGGGATTGGCGGCGGGATAATGTCAATCACATCGTACAAGCCGTTTCCGAAACGGTTCATAATGCCCGTCCTGACGTTCAATTCGGTATCTCGCCGTTTGGCGTTTACAAGGACGGTACGGGGCTTACCAACTACCACGACTTATATGCCGATGTGCTCTATTGGATTGAACAGGGCTGGTTGGACTATGTCCTCCCGCAACTGTATTGGCACATTGGCAATAGCAACGCCGACTACGCCACCCTCGCCCGCTGGTGGGCAAATGCCGTGGATTCCATCAATTCATCATTGAGCCACGATAGTGGCGCATCAATGCATCATTGCCAACTATACATCGGCATGTCTCCCTACCGCCTCGGCGGTGCCAAAGAACCGGCTGCATGGCACGAAGGAAACGAGATAGCACGGCAAATACGTCTTAATCGCACCATACAGGGAATTGACGGCGAATGTTTCTACTCTACCCGTCCCCTTCTATCCAACCCCCTGCATGTGTGCGACAGCATAAAAGTTCTTTACAATGAGTAAACTGTTTTTTCTTCTTTTGATTCTCCCGCAAGTGTGGGACTTCGGGGGGGACACGCTACCCGGTATGCAAAATATGCTTTCCGTAGCGGAAATCAACTCATGGTTTCCCCACCACCCTAACGGCACAATGTCTGCCAACCTGCTTTCTTTTACAGCCTCCGACTCGGTCAACCTGACCTACTACACCCACAACGCCCACAACCACCGGCTACGCACCATCAATCCGTTGCTCACCCACACCGACGAGAAAAAAGGTTATGATGCTCGTGGACACCTCTATCGTGGCTTTATTTATTCCAACGCCAACACAGACCCCGATGTTTATATCGAGCAGTCGTTCCTACAGGGCGACACCATCGTCTATTGCGTCATGTCCAACGGCCGCCCCGAGACCTACCGATTCCAACTGTCTGACAGTTCGTACTATACCGCATTGCCTTATTCGGGAGGTAAACTGGTGGAAAAACTGCGATTTATCTGCCCCAAAGACGGCAAATACCGTCTCGTGGGTTTGGACGAGAAATTAGTGGTAGCACGTATCATTCGCTACCCCGTACAGCATACCCTGTCCAAAAAAGAAATACGTGCCCTGAACCGTATGGCACACCGCCCCTTGCGCTATCAGGCACCCAAAACCAAATATCGCTTCGATTTCCCCGACACCCTCGCCTCTCCATACTCCAGCAAAGCAGCTGTCCATACTCCGAACTACCAAGACACCATCCGCGTCACCTCTTCCATCGCCGAGGCACTCTATCGGGTGCGGTGTATGAACCGGCAACCCGGCCAGCGGGTCACTATCCTCATCCCGCCCGGCAACTACGAAGAGATGATACGCGTCGACATACCCGATATAACCCTCAAAAACGCCTCTCCTACACCCTCTATAGCCATTTCCAATGGCGGTGTGGACATCGATTCTAATGCCGTTCGCATCACCGGCTACTACGGGGGCGGGTATAACTATTACTCCATGAACTCCGAACAGGTCTATGACCCCCGCACACTCAAGGCAAGCAAACGGCACCGTCAGGTTAGTTGCACCAACAAGGGCGGCTCCGAACAGAACTATTGGAATGCCGTCACTTTGGTGCGCTCCACAGGCTTTCGGGCAGAAAACATCATCTTTGAAAACTCATTCAACCAATATATCTCCCGTAAGGAACTCACCGACGTTGTCGTGCCTCAATCTACCAAGCCGCAGCGTCCTCGCCAATACGGTTCCACCGACGTGCAGCAGCGGGACTACCGCGAACGGGCGGCTGCTATCGCTTTCACCGACTCCACATCCGGACACCTCATTAACTGCCGTGTTATATCGCGTCAAGACGCTTTCTTCGGGGGCAGAGGTGCTGTCGTGCGATGCGACGGAGGCGTGCTCATGGGCGGAGTGGATTATATATATGGGGACATGAATCTGCTGTGTGTCAATACCGAACTGGCTTTTCTCACTTCTTCCGACCATGACGACCGGGCGTATATAACCGCTTCCCGAACACCTGTTGACAGTCGGGGTATGCTCTTCTGGCATTGCCGCATACGGAGTGCCGTTCCCGGAGTCGAAATGACTTCACCCACACCGGCACAACCCGGCTATTTGGGACGACCATGGGCAAGAAGTGGAGAAGCGGTCTTTGTCGAACCCCAAATAGACAACTTGCCTGACGGACGAAGTATAATTGTTCCCGAACAGTGGCATGACGGACTGATTGGTGTCGCCGACTACCCGCGTTGCCGGGTAGCAACAGACGACCAAATTGATATGTCCACTTGGCAAGACGCAAAATAAATTTGCGTATATGTGAAATTTTGTGTACCTTTGCACTCGCATTTAACGATTCATCGAATTATCGAAACATAGAATCATCGAAATAATTAATTAATCAACAAATATCACAACAATGATTTACTCCAAAGAAGTACAAGAAATGTGCGTGGTAGCCAAAGGTCCCAAACACGGACCGGCTCCCATTCCCGAAGAGGGTAAATGGGTCAAAGCCAAAGAGATAGCTGATATCTCCGGCATGACCCATGGTATAGGTTGGTGCGCTCCACAACAAGGAACGTGCAAACTGAGTTTGAACGTCAAAAACGGTATTATCGAAGAGGCTCTTGTCGAGACAATCGGTTGCTCAGGTATGACCCACTCGGCGGCTATGGCTGCTGAGATTCTGCCTGGCAAAACCTTGCTCGAGGCTTTGAATACCGACCTCGTATGCGATGCTATCAACACCGCCATGCGTGAACTCTTCCTCCAAATCGTTTACGGCCGCACCCAATCGGCTTTCTCCGAGGGTGGTCTCGCTATCGGTGCCGGTCTGGAAGACCTCGGTAAAGGACTGGTATCACAATGCGGTACACTCTTCTCTACCAAAGAAAAAGGAGTGCGCTATCTGCAACTCACCGAAGGTTATATCACCAAGGAATTCCTTGACGAGGACAACGAGGTCTGCGGTTATGAATATGTCCACATGGGCAAGTTCATGGACGCTGTCAAAAAAGGTATGGACGCTAATGAAGCCCTCAAGAGCGTTACCGGTACGTATGGCCGTACCACCAAAGAACAGGGTGCTGTTAAATCCATTGACCCAAGAAAGGAATAAGCTATGATTCGCGAAGTTAAATTTGAGTCGCAAGACCGTCGTGAGAAACAAATTCTCGCTGCCCTCAATGCCAATGGCATCAAGAGTATTGAAGAAGCCAATCAAATTTGTGAGCAATATGGTTTGGATCCTTATATGACATGTGAAGAGACCCAACGTATCTGCTTTGAGAACGCCAAATGGGCTTATGTCGTAGGTTCAGCCATCGCCCTGAAAAAAGGTTGCAAGAACGCTGCTGACGCTGCCGAAGCTATCGGTATCGGTTTGCAGGCTTTCTGCATCCCCGGCTCTGTAGCCGACGACCGTAAGGTAGGTATAGGTCACGGTAACTTGGCAGCCCGTCTGCTCCGTGAAGAGACCGAGTGCTTTGCTTTCTTGGCAGGTCACGAGTCCTTTGCTGCTGCCGAAGGTGCTATCAAGATTGCCGAAATGGCCAATAAAGTTCGTCAGAAACCCCTCCGTATCATCCTGAACGGTCTGGGTAAGGACGCCGCTATGATTATCAGCCGTATCAACGGTTTCACATACGTACAAACCGAGTTTGACTATTTCACCGGTGAACTCAAAGAGGTTCGTCGCAAAGCATACTCCAATGGTCCTCGCGCCAAAGTCAACTGCTATGGTGCAGACGATGTACGCGAAGGTGTGGCTGTTCTGTGGCATGAGAACGTAGATGTATCCATCACGGGTAACTCTACCAACCCCACTCGCTTCCAGCACCCCGTTGCCGGTACGTATAAGAAAGAGCGTATCTTGGCCGGCAAACCTTATTTCAGCGTAGCTTCCGGTGGAGGTACGGGCCGTACTTTGCACCCCGATAATATGGCTGCCGGACCCGCTTCGTACGGAATGACGGACACAATGGGCCGTATGCACAGCGATGCTCAGTTCGCAGGTTCGTCTTCTGTTCCTGCACACGTTGAGATGATGGGCTTCCTCGGCATCGGTAACAACCCGATGGTAGGTTGCACAGTAGCTTGTGCCGTCAATGTCGCCCTTGCTTTGAATAAGTAATAGACTCAGTCGTTAACCAAAAACAACCCCCTGATTCCGTCAAGAATCGGGGGTTATTTTATTCCATACTCCATCAGCGCAGCGGTCCATACTCCTTTCTGCAACATAACATCAACATAACATCACGGACCGCCTCCCTATCTTCTACCAGTTGTGCCTAAAAGTTTAATTGTAAGCACACAAAAAGCGCAGGCTCTGTGGTGGACAAACCATGAACTATCCACCTACGGAGAGTCTGCGCTGTTATGCTGCCGAAGCAGCACCTGCTATACGTTATCTCACGACAACACAAGCAATATTTTTAACGAGTTTAACCGGTTTAACAAGTTTAACAGGTTGAGTGGGTTTAGCCTTTCGTTTTTCTGAAAACTACCAATTAGGGACAGACCCTTTTTGGTAGTTTTATTTTAAGCAAGGGTGAACGAACAACTAACGAACCGCTTTGCGGCGGCGAAGAGCAGCAAAAACTGCGTATCCGCCAGCCAAGAGCAGCAACGCGGGTACTGCATCACCGATAGGATTATCCCGAGGGTCATCTTCCGGGTTACCTATACCACGTCCACGATTAGGTACCATCTCTACGGGTTGCTCTACCATACCATTGTCACCTATTGTAGGTTCGGAAGCATAGGGGCTACCTGAGCCTTGCATAGTGGAGGTAGATTGGAAGGCGTTGTCGAACTGCCCCCATGCCGGCACAAATGCCAGCAGGGGTAAAATTAATAATAATACTTTCAAACGATTTTTAATCATATCTTTATATTTTACAAGTTTAACGAACTAATTTACCTTGACCATCGAATAAACGACCATGATGTATGAGATACATGTGTTCCTTATAGATAATCTTCTTCTCTTGGTTCTCGACATTCAAATCAGCAGCACCGGTAGGTACAACTTTTTGAAGAGGAGTCTTCGAGATATAGAAACGATTGGCATCATCTCCATCTGCCGATGTGAAGCGATATATGTTATTCGATGTAATCAATGTAGATGTTTGCATCTTGATATCATTGAAGTACCAATCATCAAAGCCATCATACCAGAAACTAATAGTAAACGTGGTCTCGTTATTGGGCACAAATCCGATTTGTCTTCCCTCTAAGTCAGGCAGCGCGTTGATAGCCATATTGCCCAGTTCGTTACTTATAGAATAGAACATAGGACTACGTCCGTCACCTTCTACAAAGTCGCCGTCCCATCCGCGGTCGTAACCTTCGTTAAAGTCACCACTTTCCAGCAGATAGAGGTCAGCTTGCAATTGACTACCCATCACACGGATACGCATCATATCCACATTATTGGTCTTAATCCAAGGTGCCATTCTTCTACCTGGTGCATAAGCGGGAGTTGTAGGCAATGTTTCTTCTTTAGGCATTACCAACTGCCCATAATCCAACTTGAGTTTAGCACCAGAAGATGTACCGTTCACTTGGAATGCTTGCCCTACAGGGATTACGGTAGGTCCTTCCCAACCCGTCAGTTTAGCCGTATTAACAGGAATGGTCTGCCATTGTCCTGCCTCCTTGGTTGCACCTTCAGCATACACACCAGTACCGCCATCATGACCTGTATTGTAGATGTAGATAGTTGGGGCTGCGTTCACAAAGTCACTTGTTTCCATATCGGTGATACGGATAGGAGCCGTCCAAGAGTTGGCAACCAAGTTTTCACCATAGTTCAAATCATAGGTATGATTCTTTGTAGGTTGCAACAGACCTTGCATGGTATAAAGTTTGTTGTTGTCTTGCGATACACCGTAACCGCCCCAAACTTTCATAATGCCGGAATATTCACGCTTCCAACCACCATTGGTGAATAGGTAGGTGTTAGCTCCCGCAAAGTCAATGCCTAATTCTGCACCATAAACGGTTGTACCCATGTATTGCCAATATGCGGTACGGTTACCTTTACCATCATATGCACGATATGCTTTGGAGAAGAATTGTGTAGTTGCATAGTTGGTACCTTCTTCTGCACCGATAGCCAAGGATCCTGTACCTTCAGCCGAAGATTGAATTTCAATATCATCAACAGTCGTAGGCAGTTGTACTGTGTATTTGCTATCAACGATTCGGCTGATAGATTTCAGCACAGTCAGTGCGCCATTGTATGGAATAGTCACTTTTCCGGTGTAGGTACTTCCCTCACTAGAAGTGTGAATCTTCATATTTCCTACGTATGCATTGTTTACATTAATCTTACATGGTGCATCGATACGGACGGTAGCATACTTACTTGGCTTATATTCATTTTCCCAGTTGGCATCATTATCCCAATTTTCATCTACATAGCCGTGGAAGATAACAGAGCAGTCAGGAATAGATGCAGGGTCGTTCAATAGTAAGTATTCAATGAATCCTTGTACCATTTCCTCACCATCAGAGGTCATATTGTCCATTGTATTGGAGTTGAGACCAAAGATCATCATACGATTTTCCGGAACTACCTGGCGTTCCATACAAGCGATGTAATCCACAGCATCATCCGTAATCTTACCAATCATGGTGAAGTCAGGTGCCTCGTCAGCCAAGAATCCTTGCAGACCTTGTCCGTCTGCCACAGAGGTAAGCGTATGAGCTGTACCGGCAGCAAACTTCTTGTTATCTACACCAAAGATGTCATCTGCATTGCAAAGCAGTGTTAGGTCGGTCTGTGTTACAGCAGTGTTGTGAGGTGTACCATCTATACCCCAGTTGGAGCAGTTAGCAACAAATGCTTCGAAGCTGAGAATAGGTTTGGTGTCGATTAGCAATCCGAAGGCATTGGTATATCCACCTTTCTTCGAATCAGGATAGTCGGTCATAAGCAGTAGGTCGAACTGTGAGTAGAAATCAATCAACTCGGCTTCTTTTGTTGTATGGTAGTTATTAACAGCAGTTACCTCGTAGTATTGTTGCAGATACTTATACAAACTTACATCAGTTGATTTAGCCGCAGTAGTCGCATCCCAAGTGCCACCTCCAGTTCCTTCAGTTACCCAAGCGATAGCGTTCTTTTCGCCTGCTACAACTTGTGTAATGGATATTGTATGAGTAGCTTCGGTAGTACAGCCATCATCTCCCGCATATACCGTAATGGTCACATCAGAAGCAGCCTTGGCTGTATTGATACCAGTACCCTCAATACGAATGATATTTGCATCCGTTGCATCTGGAGCCAATGTGAGTTGTAGGTCTGTGTTGTTGCTCGTGATGGAGTAAGTAGAACCTTGTGCAATCTTAACAGCGCGATAGCTGAATGGGCGTGCGCCACGAACCGTGAATGAGGTAGCCATCGTGCTAACGATAGCCGAACCGGAAGCATTGTTCTCAATGGTGATAGCATTTGACTCTAATGCACAGGTCTTGGTAGCCACTACATGATATACACCGGCAGCAGTAAGCGTGAGGGTAGATTCTGTCTTGCCACTAATAGCCACACCATCTTTGTACCATTGTAGGGTAGCACCATCCGTAAATTTTGTAGCAGTGAGTACAACTTCAACATCCGGACATTTGGGAGAGTCACCACTCATCACGATATATGGGTTATGGTCTTCGCAAGTAGCTTCTGCTATTTCCAAATTGTAAGATAGTTGATTTGAAGCCATATAACATCCTACCGCACTTTGTTTAGCAGAAATTGTGACATTACCGGCAGCCATTATATGTACTGTACCATCGGCATTAACAACAGCTTTAGCTGGGTCAGACGAAGTGTATTCTATCGTACCTGTTGACTTGTTGGTAGATGCAGGTTGAGCAGCAAAGGTAAAGTCGCTTGCTCCCACAGTCTTTTGAACAGTAGTACCAGGATGGTTCACCCATTCAATAGTGGTAGATATATCGCCAGAGCCACCACCACGAACTATAGACAAACCATAAACATACGTATCAGACGAATATCGTTGGAATCCGAAATAACTTTGTCCAATCATAGAAGAGTTTGCAGGTACAGTATATACCATTTCGTGTTCAGTATGATTAATATCATAATGAACTTCACCCCATTTGGTTGTACTTGATCCCTTCGTAATAATGAAGCCACAATCTTTAGTATCTTTAGAAGATGTTACTTTCATTATTACTTGGTCTCCTGCTTGAATCGTAACTCCTGATTTTAGTGTTAGCTTGAATAATGTTTGATTTGCCTTGTAATAGGTATGTCCATCGATTGTTGCTTTATCTGTATTGCTAAAACCAATTGATTGCAATGCTCCACCATAGTCAGGATTGATGACTGCGGTGTTGTAAGCAGACAGATACATATCAAACAATATAGTTTCGCTTCCACCAGCACAATCTCTTACGGTCCAGTTTTTGGTCTCGGTCTTACCAGCATAGGATGCTTGTACAGGAGTAGAAGCCGTGATGGAGAAATCCTCGGCATTTGTGCCAATTAGCAGTTCAGCCGTAGTAGCAAGTCCATCGGTGGTGATTGTACCAAGTGTGATGCCCTTGTCTTCTTCTACTTCTATAGTAGGAGCTTCTTCGCCAGCCGATGCGGTAACTACCAATATATGTTTACCACCTTGAGGCAATGCGGTAGAGAAACTGGAGTTGCCATCTAATGTCCACGCATAGCTAAGCGATGTGCTGACACCTGTGATAGCTACTACGCGCGTATATACATACGCATTACAAGGAGTAGTTATACGAGCGAAGTAGTAAGTTGTACCTGCTGTTGTAGGAGTAACCGAATGCTCAAATTGTTGTGTTTCGGTTTCAGTACAAGTGGTGGCATTTCCTTCAGCGGTAGCGCCTTCGATTGATTGAACAGAGTTACGGAACCATTGTACGCTATAGTCACCGGCATTTTCTACATCGTCTATTTTGATAATTGTACTTAATGTAACTGCTGTGTTGATAGCGACCGTAGCACCATCAATATCGTTTACTATTTCTGCCGAAGGTACGGTAAGTACGGCTTCGCCATTCATCTCCGATACACATAGCCCACGAGTACCCGATACGGTGTAAGTACCTGAATTGGGTACTACCCAAGTCAAGGCAGAGCCGGTACCTGTTTTGTCAGAACCTTCTACTGCTGTTCCGTTACGACGTAGAACGTATGTTACATCTGTTTCAGAGTTGCTAAGTGTGATGGTTTCATTTGTTCCGTCGCACGACATAGCCGAACCGGATACATCATAAATAGCAGGATCGGTACATTCTTCTATTTCACCGGTTGTGATACACAATTTGGAGAAATTGATTGATTTTGTCTTTGCCAAAGCATATACATAATATGTACCCATAGGCAAATCTTCGTAGGTGCAACTTGAGCCGGTAGTGCAAGATATATTCTCATCTACTTTCTCATCGTCGGCATCTACCAAATAGAACGAACCTGTGTTGCTGCCATATTGTTCTCCACCTAACGAGATGGTTGCTTTTTGCGTGGTAACAATCTTTATAATCTTCACCCCTTTGCAATCTTTCACCTTTAGGAAACCTGAGTTGTCATCACTACCAGCCACATTGTTGGTACCAGTACCAGGAGTAGCCTCTATGGTAACCGTTGCGTTGGTGAATTTGCTTGTGATTTTGGTGAGAGTAGTAGTACCAGACGCTAATTGGTCGTTAACATCATCGGCAGGATTCCAGCAGATAGCCACACCGGCTTCCGCTTCTTTCCACTGAGCTGTTAGAATCATGTCCTCACTGATGGTAAAGGAGGAACCTGCCGCATGAGATGTTCCTTTTTGATCTTTCCAACCGTTAAATGTATAACCACTCTTCTCAAAGTTATTGGCTTTAACTATAACTGTATTATTCTCAGAAGTATATGCAGTCATGTCTTGTACATTACCACCGGTAGCACCATTGCCATCGTAGGTGACATAGTAGCAGTCGCCACCAGCGCCACCACCTCCAATAGGTGTCATGGTTACTTTGATTTCTGTAATACGCACACTCGCTGTTGCACAAATGTAATATGTTCCAGCAGACAATGAACTACTTTGGGCCGCAGAAGCTACTGTAGTAGAGGAAGAAGAGATATATGCAATACTTTCATCCAATGTCTTAGTTTTAGTTTTGCTAATGAAAATACTACGCTCATTTCCGCTACTATTAGTTATACCCGTGAAGAATATTACCCCTGTATAGCCGGAAGGAATAGTAATAGCAATTACTTGGTTATCGCCAGAACCTGCCGAACCAATTTTTGCTTGATTGGTATATATTTTCTCGTTGTAAGTAGGAGCATAGTCTTTGTCTCCTATCTTCATCTCCCAACTGCTTCCTTTTGCCCAAGTGAGACCTGTCTTAGAGTCAGGACTTGTAGCAAAGTCGGACAGAGAAGAACCATCCCAGATAACAACGGTTTCTGTACTACCGCCGCCACCGGAGCAGTTTTCTTTCCAGTTGGCGGTGAGGGTGACTTCACCATCTTTTGCACATAGGTCTTTGAAATAGACATTGTTGTTACCGTTGATGCAGAGTGTAGATGCATCTGCAATGGCGGTTGCAGGCGTAGATGATGTGCCCCACTTAGCAGTAGCAGGTACTAATCCGCTAGAGACAGTCCAACCTGTGAAGGTGTGACCATTAAGTGTAGGAACGCCAACTTGGAAAGCAGTTCCTACGGTAGCCGTTTCTGGTTTCGTACTGCATGTACCGCCATTAAGCTCGTAAGCAATATCGTATTCATTATTGTCGTCCTCGTATTGTGCATAGATAGTTACATTGCCCGAAGGTGTATATGTAGCACCCGCCAAGCCAATAAATGTACCATCGGTTTTTGCAGTCCACCATCCGGTAAATGCCTTGCCTGTAGGAATATTGCTGATAGTAGGTAAGGTTAATTCACCTTCGTAGTATTTATCAGTAGTCTTGGAAGCAGTACCGCCGTTGGTAACATCGTAATTTATCTCGTAATAGGTGCTAACCGTAGCGTACCATGAATTAGATTTTAGGCGGTCGGTTTTAGCATATATCTTAAAGCTCTTACGAGGAGCAACAGTAGTTACCTCAGCCGATTTATTATCACCATCTACGGTAGCGGCAGTTGTATATTCACTAATCCAAAGAATAGTCTCATCTTCGCAACCAGCAGGAGTAAGAGCCGCAGCGAGGTTGCCATTAGTTCCTACTTTGAGGTCAAGGGTCTTAGGAGTGACAGATATACCGGTAGCCACATTGTTATTCCACTCGGCATAGAGTACAATGTCAGATGTGCCTACTGTGATTTCGTCACCCACGTCATAGTGTGTACCTGAGCCATTGGTAGCAGTGTTCCAACCATTGAACTTATAGCCGGTCTTAACCAATGAGCCGGTATTGCCCATTACGGTAATCTTGTCGCCTTCTAAATAATGGTTGGCATCAACAGGAGTAGCACCTGATGAGGAACCATTAGAACGGTATTCGATGGAGTATTTTACGACATCTGCCGAAACAGTGATAGCTTTGGAGATGGATTTACCCACGCTGGTGTAATGAATACCATCACCTGTGACATGAGCCGAGATATTTACTTTGTTGGTTTCAGCAGATTTGTAAGTGAGCAGACCTGTGTTAGCATTAACAGAAGCAGCCGCGGTGAAATCGCTGGCATAGGTGATGGTTGCCCCTGTGTTGTCGGACGAATTAGAAGCGGCAGCTACCGTCATGGTGGAACCTACTATACCATTTTCAGGTTCAGTAGTCCAGTGCAGTTCCGGTTCCGGCAACGAGGTTACCTCACCACTGATATACACATCTTTACCTAAACGGAATTGAGCATCAGATGTATGCCAAGCATATAGTTTGAGAGTGATTGTTCCTACCAATTTATAACTTGGATCCAAAGTAAAGCCAATATTCTTGAGGTAGTTGAGTTCGCCAATGTTGGTTATATTGCCCGTTATACTATGTCCGTAAGCATCGCTTAGTACAGCGCGGAAATTTTGGGATTTGCCGGTGTTAGCAGCAACAGGCAATAGTATCTCAGAGAAACCGATTTGGTAGTCTTGGGCTATATCAAAGGTTAATGAGATGATTTCGTTATCCGCAGCAGGTTCAGCAGTGCGTGTATTCAGTAGGGCAGACATAGTGTTGCTATAGCCCTTAGAAGAACTAGATTTCTGACCGTTGTCATAGAATTGATTGTCAGCATCTTTGAATGTCCAACCTGTCAGGTTCTCCACCAATCCTTCTACTTCAGCATTACGCTCTTTGTTCGCTGTAAAGGTAGTAGTATTGTAAGCAGTATTGCCATCTGCTCCCATTGTGTAGTGAACAGTAAATTTAGCAGGTTTGATAATAGCAGCTATCACATTGGAAGATGTAATCCACCCACACGAGCTCTTCACTTTGCATACATAGTAGAATGTACCTGTTTCTACTGTAGTGAATGTGTGTTGGTTGTAAATAGCATCCATTAGCATCACTTGGTTGGAGCCATCGGCATTGCAAGCATACCATTGATAGGTATCGTCGTCATCTTCTGTTTCTACTGTCAATGTGATTTCCTCATTCAAGACGGCATTGACAGGCGAAGGTTGTGAGGTGATAACAGGAGCAGCGCACTCAATTGGGGCATCTTGTTTAGACGCCGGTGTGGACCAACAATCATTGGTGCTATCGTAACCACGCAGATAGATGGTTATATTGCCCGAACCGGCTACGGTGCGAGAACCTGTAGCGGGGTAATTGGTGTTGGTTCCATCCTCACTGGTCTGCCAATACATGTTGCTTGCATTAGAGCCGGTGTAGGTAAAGCGTACCATACCTGCTAATCCTTCGGTTTCAATATCGTTGGCACTTGGCACAGGAGCAGCACAAGCAGATGAACCTGTACAAACCTTGATATAATAAACATAGCAAGACGAACTGGAACCATATTGTGTACCATTGATTGTAACAGCGCGATAGATACGGAAAGCTTTATACCCTCCGGTTGGGATTGTTACAGATTGTATAGTCGGATTAGCATCACTATAATCATGAGCAGTCAATGTTTTAACTGAAACATCATCATTACCACTAAAATCTCCGGATTTTGAGAATAGAATAGCAAAGTCGTTTGTTCCACTTGCACATACACCTACTTGCATAGACGATATATCAGCCGTACATGTTCCTCCGACATAAGATTTAGACCAATCCGTTTTAGCTGAAGAACCAATTTTAGCTGTATTCATCTTGCTTGTACGAGATGTATATGGTTTGCGTTCGTCTTTTACAATGTCGCTTGCAGAAGTAAATGTACACCCTGTGGTTACAAACGATCCGCCTCCGTAAGGTATATCTTCATGCTCTGTACCATCGCCTATTTCGTAGCAAGCACCTTCTGTTTGTTGTGTCCATTTAGCATAGAGGGTGGTGGTGCCTGTTACCTTGTCGGTGCTGAAATTCCAAGCGTTGGTGCAAGCATTCTCTTTGTACCAACCGCCAAAAGTATAACCAGTTGCTGTTGGGTCAGTCGGCTTGGTAACTGTGCCGTTGTAGTCAATGGTTTGTTTGTCAATTGCAGAACCGTGACCTTGCAAATCGAAAGTGACATCGTATTTATTTAGCGTGCGGGTGAAGGTGGCAGTTGCGGTGATGTCTTTGGTAACTGTGGTAACATTATCCGTCCAAGACCACTCGCTAAATCCGTAGGTGTATTGGGCAGTAGCCTTAGTAGGAGTGGCGGTAATATCGGTAGTTCCAATATGCAAAATCTTATTGTTTGTTCCGTCAATAGAAATGCTTGTGCCATCTGCTACAGCAGAGAGGGAGGATGGGCTTATAGTACCCCACTCACTTTGACCATCTGCAACTTGTAAAGTGACGGTGTGAGTAGTAGGAGTGGAGCCATGAGTGCAAACTGAAATATCATATAAGTAAATACCACTACTTCCATTTTGAGCAGCTTTGATAGAACTTATAGATGTTGTTTTTAAAGGTATGTTGTATGTAGCTGTACATTGACCCGTTGTTCCATTTGTTTGGTAGGTACCCACCTGACTACCATTAACATACAAAGTTAATGTGTATTTACTAGTTGATGAACCACTACTGAAGTGAACAGTGATTGTTCCTGCATCGGTAGTTCCATCGGTTAGTGCAAATGGAGAAACGAAGTCTAATTGTGCATAGCCATTTGAACTCTTAATTTTTGCATATGTAGATTGTTTATCACAATTACTATATGTGATTGTCGCGCCCGCAGTTGCATCTCCAAAATAATTAGTTTCATAGCAACTACTTACAGGAGAAGGAGTCGCAGTCCATTTGGCGTAGAAGGTTTTGTTTTCGTGGGCATCTGTGCCAATAGAGGTGACAGCAGAGCCTGAACAATCTTGTGCAATGAACCAACCGCCAAACTCATAACCAGTTTTGGTGGCAGATTTCAGCGTTGCACCTACGCCATAAGTGTATGTGGTAGGATGGTCCGATTCGTGATTACCAGAGAAATCAGAGCCACCTTGGTCTTTGTAGGTGATGGAATAGGTTTGTGGAGTCCAAACAGCATTGAAGCGTTCGTAAGATTTCCACATTTCATAGTTGTTCCAATCAGCATCACTTTGTTTGACGATGTATGTGTCATTCTCGCGTTGCCAACCACCGAAGTCATATCCTGTTGGTGCTTCAGGAACGCTGAAGACAACTTTACCGGGGCTGGAAGCCAAACTGCTTTGGCGTTCACCAAAGAGTGAGCCGTTATTATAGAGTTCTACTACGTCGTAAGGGATAAAGGTGCAATAGAAGTTGGCATCACACCAATCGGCATTGATATCAAATTTACCAAATTGACCGGCGCGATCTTCTTCTTTTAGTCCTGTTACGCCATTCAAAGCATCTACACTACTCTTTCCATCCCAAATAAACGGACTATTCGAACTGCTTGCATGACGTTTAGTTCCCACATAATATTTATAGGTAGCATCCGATTTATATCCATTGGGGATTTGAACCAATGGTGTTTGATAATTTTCACCCGAAACACGGATAAACTCAACCGGATTATCCTTGGAAGCATTAGTAATATCCTTGCCCATTATCAAGACATAGGTAGGTTGGAAAGCCAATGCGTAATTTTCTGTATTGGAGTTAGTCAAAATACGATAATAACCAAGCGCATCGTGACCGGCATAATACTGCTTTCCTTCATGTTTGCAGTCATATTTTTGCTGACCGACCATAGCCACCCAGTTGTTATTCCAATCGGCTTTAAGTGAAGGGTTATCATTAACTTTCAGTACCGTGATTTTTTCGTCATCACTTGCACTCGGTAAACGAACCTCGTCTGTACGCCACTCACCATCTGCCCCTTCTTGGTGCATACAATAGTTACGTATATTATTACCATTCCAAGCATGTATGAACCAATCGGTACAATCGAAACTATTTACAGTGATATTGTATGTGTTGGTTTTGCCGTTTGTTGTTGTAACTGTAATGGTAGTCGTTCCTGCACCTTTTGCTGTTACCAAACCATCATCTATAGTAAGGATTGCGGTGTTTGCACTTTCCCAAGATGCAACTTCACCACCATATTCTGGAGATTCAGGTGTATAAGTTACATATAGTTGATTCGTTTCTCCGACCTCAAGATTCTTGTGTTCATTATTTTCCATGTGAATAGCAACCGCCGTACAAACAGTTTCCCATTGTGCGGTGAGGGTGATATCAGAGCTGATTTGTTGCAGAGTAGCGCCGTCACTTATCAAAGTGCCAGCTGTTACAGTACTGCCATTTATCTTAACAGCCACATTAGCGAACCAACCTTTGAAGTGCATATTGGTTTTTTGGAAAGCGTTGGTGGTGAGCGTTACTTCTTCGCCAGAGGCAATACATGTTTGGCTTGCCATTTCTCCACTTGTTGCCCCATCGCCCGCGTACGCGATAGTATAAGAGGTGGGGTAAGTAACATCTAAATCGTTTTTCTCTGCATCATAAGTGAAAGTATAAGAATCGGCAGCACAACCTGTCATGTTGATATTTTTGCCGTCATCGCCACTGGCAAGTTGCCAATCGGTGCAATTCGTACTTGTCATTTCGTTAGATTCGTTTTGTGCACCATAGTAGGTATAATTGGAGCCACCGTCTGAAGTGCTACGAATCTTAAACTTGAAATTGCCGTTTTGTGGTAAATTAGGAATAGTAACCGAGCCGTTGGACATTGTATAATCCTGCCAACCTGTTTTATCGTCACCATCATTATCAAAGTCGCCATACACTGACCAAGTGGTGGTAGGGGTGGAGCCGGGACGAACAACCTTAACGGCTGTAAAATAACCATTACTATTTCTAGATACATAAATGGTTGAATATTGTGCATCTACACCATTTTTTAAAGGTATGACAAAATATCCAAAACCAGATGTGTTCGTAGAACTTCCATTTGTTGGACATTCACCAATATCATGCGTCGGATTTTTACTAGGTGTTACAAAACTAGATAAGTAGAAATTTCCATAACCACCAAAAAAGATTGTATCTCCAGTTTGGAACTGACCAGAAGTAAGGGTTAGTTCGAAATATGAATCTGAAGCCGTAAATTTAATCATTTTTTTGTCCGAAGAACTACCTAACTTCAAATCGTCAGGTGTGCCAGTGACATAACCGTTACATCCTTGACTAGAGAATGAACCACTCCCTGTAGCACCCACAAGAATAGTACCTCCTTCTGCACTCAAGTTATCATTAATAGATGGAATCGTATTACTACCGCTCCATTGATAGTAAAATATTGTTTCTTTGCCAACTGGGGTTGGGGCTTTATCTTTCCATGTAGCAGTAACGGTGACATTAGATGCAGGCATGGTGAATTTACCATTTTCAACAGTAACTGTTTGGCTGTTAGCGTCTTTTACAGACCATTGGTCAAACTCTTTGCCATCAGGAGCGGTAAAAGTATTACTTAATAGAGTTACTTCAGTACCAGCAGTATAAGGACTATTCGAGTCTGTCATCGTACCCGTACCACCACCATTGGCATAAGTGACGGTGTAGGTGGAGGCGGAGACGGTGATAATCTGTTCAACGGATTTGTCGCCGTAGGTGATGGTGACTTTAGTATCGGTTGTTTGAAGAGCAGTATTCAAATCTGGGCTGAAAGTAAAGTCACTTTCATGGCCTGCATAGGCAACATCTGCCGTAGTGTTATCGCTCATCTTCTTTGTGATAACCAAATCTGTTGGGTCAAATTTTTCGCCAGCAGTATAAGAAACTTTAGTAGGAGCCGTCTTGACTGAAATAGAAGAGAGTGTGACAGGAGTCCAAGTGTGTTTGCCTGAAACATTAGAGGTGACAGAGCCTTTGCTATCTGTGACTTTGCAATAATAGTAATAATCACCTGCGGTGGATTCGGCTGCTGGAGTGTATAATGCAGATGTAGCACCTGAAACCATGTGACTATCATCTACAGTGGCAGTTGCAGAGGTATTTTTATACCATTGATAAGATAACGAGCCGGAACAAGCAGTAGCCTCCACAGACAAAGCCGTTTTAGCGACAGTACCTACTGTACCAACAGTAACAGCCGTTGTGCTGGGATGAGTGTTAATAGTAGGACCTGTACAAGTAACTTCGAAGGTGGCAGCGATGGTGGCATCAGCAGAAAGGGTGTAGGTGCTACTGGAAGTAAAATCTGCATTATTCACTTTCAGGGTTTTTAGTTTATACCCTGAACTTGGTGTTGCCGTGATAGTAAGAATACACGTATGTGCGAGAGACTTACTGCCAGAAGTGAAACTTTGGTCAGCATTGTTGATGTCCTTGTAAGCCACTGTAATCGTGCCGTTACTCGGTGCTGTAATTGTGGCTTTATGAGTGAGGAGGCCATCGGACTTAGTGTAATTGTAATAAGTACAACCTTGATCTGTTCCACTTGTGGTAGAAGGCACAATAGTCAAATCTCCCGTAATATCTTCTTTGATATAGTTGGTGCTCTTCGTGATAGCATATTTATCACCTGTTTGAACTTTGTAAATGCTATTTTCTCCCGTCCAACTAGAATTGTTGGCAATAGCGTATGCCACATAATTATCGTATGCAGTTGTCGTAAAGGTGTAAAGATTTGCTGTACCATTGACCTTGGTCATCTCATCTGCTGAATTGTGGCACGTGCGACCACGACGGAAATAAGGAGCAGCATTAAATACTGTATTGTCGAAATACACTTTATGCTCTGCCGCCATGCTATGTGCAGTTTCTGGCAAAGATGTACTGGCGCAAATTTTTGGACTATTGCTGCTATTGATAATGGTATTCGGTACAAATACAATGATATAATATCTGCCATTGTTGTAATTGACAGCAGCATTTCCTCCAAGATCCCAACCACTTGAAGGACTAGTCATATTTGTGATATCTGTACAATTGAAGCCAGGGTCGCAGTTACCATTTCCATAGGCAGGATCCCAGTTATCACCCGTGGTTATTTTAAATTGGCGATTATTACTACTTGCGTAGGTGTACCAATACCAATAAAGACCATCGGCACTTTTTTCCATCTTTTTGGCAGCCCAATTATCATCCCACTCGCCACGATAATAATAATCTGTGGTTGTGGGGGTGGAAGAAGACGTGACCTTGATTCCTCCAATATTTGAAGAAAGACCACTTCCAAGAGCACTACTTCCAGATCCTAATGTCGTTCCACTCACATTGATTTTCGTATAAATTCGAATCATTTTAGTTCCGCTAGGAACGTTTATTGACGTATATGTTCCACAAGTACAACTACCGTAGCCGCTGATTGATAATGTAGTTGTACTAGAACAAGTTGAGTTATAAGTTGTTGTATTCCAAAAAGCGACCGCCCATGTTCCACTACTACTTGAACTATTACCAGCAACTTCAATACTCAATGTTGAAATACCACTTTCACATTTAATTTCAATGTAATTTTTAGTGGGATCCGCAACCGAATTACTAGAGAATGGCAACATCGTTTTTTTAGAACTGCCTCCACAAGTTTTATTCGTGGCACTTCCAGTGCCATTACTGCTAATTATTATGCCATCAGTAGTAGTAGCACCTTCTTTTATTTGACTTGGGGAAAATTCTGCTCCCCACATATTACCTATGCCGAGGAAGAAGGCGAAGAGAAGAGAAACTACCTTCTTGAAAGAAGGTGTTGTTGAGCGACTGAGTCGCTTGTTGTTGCCGCAGGCGGCATTAGTCGATTGACGGTTGACAATGCACGATGCACAATGACGATTGACGGTTGACAATGCACAATGCACGGTGGCAATTGTTGAACGACCCTCGAGCGACCCTCGAACGACCCTCGAATGACCCTCGACGGTGGAGTTAGTGACGAGTCGAGAAATAGCAGAGGTGCCGAGGGCAATTGTTGAGCGACGGAGTCGCTTGTTGTTGCCGCAAGCGGCATTGTTGGGCAGTGGGGCTGCTTGTTGGTGAGCACAAGAGGGGCTCAACGGTTGCCTAACAATAGGCTCTACTCCCGTTCTACCCCCGTTAAAAGCAGGGACACCCTCCGACCCCCTCTGTAAGGGGGAGATGGAAATTGGTAAATCGGGGACACCCACTGATTCCCTCTGTAAGGGGGTGATGGAAAAATTATTAAAAAGAGAATGGAAAAAAGAAAAAAGAGAATGAGCACGGTTATGTGCCGGTTGCGAAGAGGAGATTATACCCCCCCCCCCGAGATTCTTCGTCAAGAACGAAGCAAAGGAATTAGTGAGTTTCATAATATTGTTGTTTTTATTATTTATTAACAGGTTTAGCAAGGTTAGCAAGGTTTAGCAGGTTTAGCGAGTTTAGCAAGGTTTAGCAAGGTTAGCAAGGTTTAGCAAGTTTAGCAAGGTTAGCAAGGTTAGCAAGGTTTAACACGCATAACGAGTAAGCATAAAGTCATCAATCGACTCTCTCTTTAACTTTGCAGATATTTCGTGTCCTTTAGTCATTTATTTATTTTTGCACCTTATTTTAATACACGTACGCGCGGGCATAGGCAGGGAAATCGTACCAAAAAGCACCCTAAAGAGGGTGCAAATTGGATGCTTTCCACCGTTTGCGGTTGCAAAGATACAACTTTTTTATTATATACACAAAAAAAAAAGTATGTTTTATAACATATTTTTCGTCGGAGCAAATCTCGTGAAATGAATTTGCCATGCAAATTGAGGCGTTCGGTTGCTCCTCCTCTCCCCAAAAAGCGGGCTTTTTGGGGTAACGCTGATAGAATAAAGAACGCTGACGCTGATGGAATAAGGACCGCTTCGCTGATGGAATAAAGAACGCTGACGCTATAGGGGAGGGACGGGAAGGAAGAGAGGAAGAGAGGAAGAGAGGAAGAAAATATGGTTAATGTGCAACAAAAATGCAAAATAAGCACTGAAAAATTTGCTTAATTTGTAAAAAAAGTGTATCTTTGCAGAAAAATAAGACAACTATGGAATATACAGAACTTTTGGAAAAACAAATTATAGGACGTTTACAAGTAGATAATCCTTGGTGGACGGAAAACGATATACCTATGTTTTATAAAGAAATGAGTCCACGGCTATATCTCAATATTTTCTATCCTTTAGTGACCGAGTTATCCATTCATCGTGCTATCATTCTGATGGGACCGCGACGGGTTGGAAAGACAGTGATACTATATCACACCATTCAAAAATTGATTGCAGAAGGAGTATCCCCACAAAATATCATTTATATCTCAGTCGAGACACCTATATATAATGGTATTTTGCTGGAACAACTCTTTATGCTATGCAAACAAATCTTAAATAAACCACAAAACGACAAGGAGCAATACTACATTTTCTTTGACGAAATTCAATATCTCAAGAACTGGGAAGTAAATCTTAAATCATTGGTGGATACTTATCACAATGTGCGTTTTGTTGCTTCCGGTTCAGCAGCAGCGGAACTGAAAAAACGCAGCAACGAAAGTGGTGCCGGGCGATTCTCGGATTTTAATTTGCCACCACTCACGTTTTATGAATATATCCATCTAAAGGGATATGAGCATCTGCTTGTACCGGATAAGATGGACTGGTATGGCGAGACGACGCAAATATACAAAACACTGAATACAGATAAATTAAACCAATTATTCCTTGACTATATCAACTACGGTGGATATCCTGAGGTCGTTTTCTCTGAAAAAATGCGGGAAAATCCCGGACAGTTCATACGACATGATATCATAGACAAAGTGCTACTGCGAGACCTACCCAGTTTGTATGGAATACAAGATGTGCAAGAGCTGAACTCCCTGTTTACCATGATTGCTTACCACTCGGGAGATCAATTCTCTTACGAAAAAATGTCTAAAGAATCAGGCGTAAAAAAAGAGATGATTAGAAAATATATTGAGTATCTGGAAGCAGCATTTCTCATTCGTGTCATTCATCGCACAGACGATACCGCAAAACGGTACCAACGAGAGACTACCTTCAAAATATATTTGACTAATCCTTCACTTCGCTGCGCCTTATTTCAACCGATTGTAGAGACCGACAAAGAAATGGGAAACATGGTAGAAACAGCCGTTTATGCACAATGGATTCCCAGACATAACACTAACATAACATACGCCAATTGGCGATTGAATAGAAAAGAACAGGGCGAAGTAGATTTGGTGGGAATAAACGAAGCCAAACAAAAACCATATTGGGCAGTGGAAATCAAATGGTCAGATTACTTCGAAGAACACCCGGAAGAACTATCCTCACTGCTTTTCTTTATGAAAACCAACCAATTAACCCAAGCTTTGGTATCTACAAAAACCACCACCAGTACACGAACCGTCAACAATATGTCTATTCAATTTATGCCGGTGGCTTGTTATGCCTACCTTGTCGGAAAGAACACGCTTAACTACACGATGCAATCGCTTGGTATATAGGTAGTTACACAAGAGTTGCAAAATAAGTATGTTCAAATGTGCTTAATTTGCAAACCTCGACTACAGTTTAGAGGACGGCACGGAGTGCCTACAGGACGCGCCAGAGGCGCTACAGTTTAGAGGTGATTAAATGGAGAATGGAGAGAGATGCAGGATTTCTGCGTAATCCGTCCCCCTTCGGTGGGACATCTTACAAATCTTAAGAACAAAAAAAGCACTTGAAAGTAAACTTTCAGATGCTTTTTTTGTTCTTAATCTTCGTGATCCATGCAGGATTCAAACCTGCAACCCCCACATCCGTAGTGTGGTACTCTATTCAGTTGAGCTAATGGACCTTCGTCGAAAAAACCTACGCTATAAAGAATTTGCCTTGCAAATTGAACGCTACGGTTTTTTCTCCTCTTAAATCAAAAACAAGTTTTTGATTTATAGTTGTTGCCTCGCAACTTGAGAACGACTCGCAGTTGCTCCTCTTAAATTGAAAACGAGTTTTCAATTTATTTATGTTTGAGAACTCTTACTCTTGACAAGAAGAATGAGCATCTTGGTCAAAAGCGGGTGCAAAGGTACTGCTTTTTTTTGATATGAGCAAATTTTTTGTGTATTTTTTTGCGAAAAAGATGTATTTTGTCATAAAAAAGCACTTTTATTTGCATATATTACAAAAAAAATATACCTTTGTAGCCAAATTGCGAATGAAGCAACAATTAACTTAATTATTCATTAATACCAACACATTTTTATGGCTAAAGTTTATCAGGCAAACGAAATCAAGAACATTGCCTTAATGGGAGGCAGCGGTTCAGGTAAAACAACCCTTATGGAATCCCTGCTGTTTGAAGCCGGTGTCATCAAACGCCGCGGCACAATAGAAGCTCAATCCACCGTTTGTGACTACTTCCCCGTTGAGAAAGAATACGGCTACTCCGTTTTCTCCACAGTTTGTAACATCGAGTTCAACGGCAAAAAACTGAATATAATCGACTGCGCCGGCAGTGATGATTTCTGCGGCGGTACGGTTACCGCCTTGCACGTGGTAGATACAGCCGTAGTGGTACTGACCGCCAACGGCGGCGTGGAAGTGGGTACACAAAACAACTTCCGTTTGGCAGAGAACGCCAAGAAACCCGTCGTGTTCGTTATCAACAAATGCGACCACGAAAACGCTAACTTCGAGCGCGCGTACGAAGGATTAAAGGAGAACTTCGGCAATAAAGTGGTGCTGGTTCAATACCCTGTTAATGCCGGAGCCGGATTCAACAGCGTGATAGACGTGCTGAAAAATAAGATGTTATTGTGGAAGCCCGAAGGCGGTGCTCCTGAATATAAAGACGTACCCGCAGAGGAAGCCGGCAAAGTGGAAGAGTTGCGCGGTGCCTTGTGCGAAATGGCAGCCGAAGCCGACGAAGCTCTGATGGAGAAATTCTTCGAGGAAGGTACACTGAGCGAAGAAGAGATGATAAACGGTCTGAAGACCGTATTTGCCGAAGCCGGTGTATATCCCGTTATCTGCGCGTGCGGAGGACGAGACATGGGCGCACGTCGCTTGATGGACTTCTTAGGCGATATGGCACCCAGCGTAGCCGACGCACCGAAGCCTGTAACCACAGACGGTAACGAAGTGGCTGCTGACGCAAGCAAGCCTGTATCCATGTTCATCTTCAAGACCAGCGTAGAGCCCCACATCGGTGAGGTGAACTACTTCAAAGTAATGCAAGGTACAGTACACGGTTCGGACGACCTGCAGAACATGGACCGCGGCAGCAAAGAACGTATATCCCAATTATACAGCGTAGCCGGCAGTATCCGTGTACCGGTTGACGAAGTCAAAGCCGGCGATATAGCAGCTACCGTTAAGTTGAAAGATACCCGCACGGGCAACACGCTGAATGCTAAAGACTGCGAGAACACCTATCCGGCTATTGCCTATCCGGAACCCAAGTACCGTCGCGCTATCCGTCCACAAAACGAAGCCGATGCCGAGAAACTCAGCGCGTTGCTGACCCGTATGCACGAGGAAGACCCGACATGGCTGGTTGAACAGTCCAAAGAACTGCGCCAACAAATCGTTAGCGGTCAAGGCGAGTTCCACCTCCGTACCCTGAAATGGCGTTTGGAGAACAACGATAAGATGATGGTTGAATTTGACGAGCCGAAGATTCCTTATCGTGAGACCATCACCAAGTCCGCCCGCGCTGACTATCGTCACAAGAAACAGTCCGGAGGTAGCGGTCAATTCGGTGAAGTACACTTGATTGTAGAGCCTTATGAAGAAGGCGTACCTGTGAAGGAAGTATATAAATTCGGTAACCAAGAATACCGTATCAGCGTAAAAGATACCCAAGAAATTCCATTGGAGTGGGGCGGTAAACTGGTACTGATTAACTCTATCGTGGGCGGTGCTATCGATGCTCGCTTTATTCCTGCTATTTTGAAGGGTATTATGGACCGTATTGAACAAGGTCCGTTGACCGGTTCCTACGCCCGCGACGTGCGCGTGATAATATATGACGGTAAGATGCACCCGGTAGACAGTAACGAAATATCCTTCCGTTTGGCAGGTCGTAACGCCTTTGCACAAGCCTTCAAAGAGGCCAACCCGAAGATTTTGGAACCTATCTACGAAGTAGAAGTGCTTGTTCCGGGCGATTTGATGGGTGATGTGATGAGCGATTTGAACGGCCGTCGCGGTATGGTATTGGGCATGGAAGCCGAGAAGAACTTCCAACGTCTGCACGCTTTAGTGCCGCTGAAAGAGTTGTCGTCCTATTCCACTACCTTGAGCAGTCTGACCGGCGGTCGTGCTACGTTCACGATGAAGTTCAAGAGCTACGAACTGGTACCGGCTGACGTACAAGACAAACTGATTAAGGAATATGCCGCTTCTCAAAAGGAGGAAGAATGATCTTAGTCGCATTATTCTGGTTTGTACAATTTACAGATAAACTCGGTAGCGCACCTATCCAATTCTCGGAACGCGCTACCGAGAATCGTTTATTATGGTCTATTCCAACCGACAGTCTAGACTATGCCGTAGTGCCAACCTATATGGAAGGGGTGCGCGCGACGGGTGCGCGCGTGTGCCACGTGAGCCGCTGGATGAACGGTTGTACGATAGAAGCCGACAGCAGTCAGATGCACGCTATTGCCGCCCTGCCGTATGTGCGCGCCGTGGAGCAGACCCGCAACAACACACCACCCGCAGCCTCTGCGGCACCACACAAAACGCAAAGAGACAGCGACCCCCAGCAAAACCTATACAACCTGCACCCCCTGCACCAACTCGGTTACGAAGGGCAGGGCATACGCATAGCCGTAATAGATGTCGGATTTTACAAGGTTAATACGGCACCGTGTTTCGACTACGTGCGCGAACGGCTAATCGGCACCTACGACACCTCAGACGACCGCACATCTGTCTATGGCGACCCCCAAGGGCAACACGGCGCTAACTGCCTGAGTTTTATAGCCGCCCACACAGACAACTATCACGGAGCAGCCACAGAAGCCGAATACGTGCTTATCCGGAGCGAAGAGATGTCCACTGAAAGTCCAAAAGAGACAGACAACCTCGTTGCGGCATTGGAGATATGCGACAGTTTGGGTGTCAATATCGTATCGTGCAGTCTGGGCTACCGGCTCTTTGACGACCCTGCTTTTGACCTGACTTATCAGGATTTGGACGGGCGTACGACGCGTGTGAGTCGCGCTGCAGCCATCGCTGCACGCAAAGGGATATTATGCTGCTTTTCAGTCGGCAACGACGGAGATAAAGCATGGCACCGCATTAGCGTACCCGCCGATGCCGACAGCATATTAACCATCGGTGCTGCACAAGCCGACTCCACAATGGGAGTTTTTTCCAGTTTCGGTCCGTCTGCCGACGGACGTGTCAAGCCCGAAGTATGCGCTATGGGCGTGAATGCAGCGTATGTCAATACCTCGACGAACAAAGTATCTTACGGCAACGGAACCAGTTACTCCACTCCCCTATTGGCCGGTTTGGCGGCTTGTCTATGGTCGGCCATGCCTAACGCTCCTGCACAGGAAATACGGCAACGTATCATTCAGTCGGCACACCGATACCCGGATTATGACCCGAAAGGGCAAGGGGGATATGGTATTCCCAATGCCTTGAAAGCGTACGAGAATATACCGTCTGACACAGAACGGACATTCAGCCCGCAACCGCAACACGGCGTGTATAAAGTGCTGCAAAGGGGTTCGATACACATCATACACAATAATAGAGCCTTCAACCTGCTCGGTCAAAGGCTCTAAAAAAATTCAGCGGTTGGGCTTATTTCTTCAGCGCAGCCATTATCTTGGTTTCTATCTCGTCAGCCAAATCGGGATTGTCAGCAAGAACTTTCTTGGTGGCATCTCTGCCTTGCGCCAGTTTGCTGCCCTCATAACTGAAGAACGAGCCGGACTTGGTCAGCACACCTGTTTCAACACCCAAATCGACTAACTCACCCGTTTTGGAGATACCTTCGTTGAACATAAGGTCAAACTCGGCTTTCTTGAACGGAGGGGCCACTTTATTCTTTACCACCTTGATAGTCACACCGTTACCAATCACCGTATCGCCATCTTTGATAGCCCCTTTCTTACGGATGTCCAAACGCACGGAAGCGTAGAACTTAAGGGCATTGCCGCCGGTGGTTGTTTCGGGATTGCCGAACATGACACCAATCTTCTCACGCAGTTGGTTGATAAAAATACATGTCGTGTTGGTCTTATTAATCGTGCCGGTCAATTTACGGAGAGCCTGACTCATCAAACGTGCCTGGAGACCTACTTTATTATCCCCCATATCACCTTCTATCTCGGCTTTGGGTGTTAGGGCTGCTACTGAATCGACCACTACCAAATCCACCGCACTGCTGCGAATCAACTCATCGGCTATTTCCAGTGCCTGCTCCCCACAATCGGGCTGGGCAATCAGCAGGTTCTCAACGTCCACGCCGAGTTTTTCGGCATAGAAACGGTCAAAAGCATGCTCGGCATCTATGATGGCGGCTATGCCTCCCTGACGTTGCACCTCCGCCATGGCATGAATAGCCAAGGTGGTCTTACCGCTGGATTCGGGACCGTAAATCTCAATCACACGTCCACGCGGGTATCCTCCCACCCCGAGGGCTAAATTCAGACCTACACTACCTGTAGAGATAACAGGTATATCTTCGATTTTGTCTTCGCCAAGGCGCATAATGGCACCCTTGCCAAAATCTTTGTCAATCTTGTCCATCGCTGCCTGTAAGGCTTTGAGTTTCTCTGCCGAAGGCATTTTCTTCTCTTCCATAATTGTATATTTTAATTAGTTATCTAGTTGACTAGTTATCCGGTTTTCTAATGGAAAAACAAATATCCCAACAGTATGGCAGCCGTTATGCCACAGAAATCAGCTATCAGTCCACACAGCACGGCATAACGGGTGTTTTTGATATTTACCGCACCAAAATAAACGGCTAGGATATAAAACGTAGTGTCCGTACTGCCCTGTACGATACTGACCAGCCTTCCCACGAAACTATCCGCCCCGTACTGCATCATGGCATCTACCATCATTCCCCGTGCTCCACCGCCACTCAAAGGACGCATCAATGCCGTAGGCAACGCCGGCACGAAATCGGTATTCAACCCCACAAGGGCAAACAACCACCCCATTCCCTTAACCAACAGATCCATGCCCCCGCTGGCGCGGAACATGCCCACTGCCACCAAAATGGCAATCAGATAAGGGATAATGCCTATTGCCGTCTGGAAACCTCCTTTGGCTCCGTCGATGAAGGCATCGTACACATTTATCTTACGCACCATACCGGCGACGATGAACCAGACGATGACCCCCAACAGCAGCACGGCAGCCAACACGGCACTCCACCGACTGACCTGCTCCTGCGGGAAGGATAAAGCTGCCCAAATAATAAGCCCCACAAAAAGTGTAAGCCCCAAGACAGTACCCAAAATAATACGGTCCCACAGTTTGATTTTCTGAATAACAGCCACACTCAAGAAACCTGCCATCGCCGCAAAATAAGTAGCCAACAGGATGGGCAAGAACACGTCCGCAGGGTTGGCTGCGCCCATCTGCGCGCGATAAGTCATAATGCTGACGGGAACCAAAGTCAAACCGCTGGTAACAAGCACAAGGAACATAATCATCGAATTGCTGGCGCGTGTCTTGTCAGGGTTGGTCTCCTGCATCTCACGCATAGCCTGCAAGCCCAAGGGCGTAGCCGCATTGTCTATACCGAGCATGGTGGCAGATATATTCATCAACATACTCCCGAAAGCAGGGTGTCCCTTGGGCAGTTCGGGAAAAACACGCGTAAAGAACGGACTGACCACACGCGACATCTGCCCTACGACACCACCCTTTTCTCCTATTTTCATAATACCCATCCAAAGGGACAAAACACCGGTCAGACCAAGCGAAATCTCAAAGCCCGTCTTGGCTGTATCGAACGTGGAATTAAGAATAGCACCAAATATTTCGGTATTGCCGAAACAGAAACATTGCACGCAACCCATCACAAATGCGAACAAAATAAGCCCTATCCAAATATAATTCAAAACCATGTCTTTTAATTTTTCGACTGCAAAGGTACAACTTTTTTTGCAAATATGCAAAATTTTTAGTACTTTTGCAGCCAAAATAACATTCACATGAAAGAATATCCCATGTTGGCTAAGACCTTCAAAGGCTTGGAAGGTGTGTTAGCGCAAGAATTGATTGAGTTAGGAGCCAATAATGTACATCAAGAACGTCGTGCCGTATCTTTTACCGGCGACAAAGGGCTGATGTATCGCGCCAACCTATGTCTGCGTACGGCTTCGCGCGTACTGAAACCTATCGCCACCTTTGCCGCCAAAGACGCCGACGAGGTATATGAAGCCGTCAAGGAAATAGATTGGAGCCGGTATATGGGGTTGCAAACAGGGTTCTGCATCGATTCGACGGTATATAGCGAGGAATTCCGCCATAGCAAATACGTCACCTATCGCGTCAAAGATGCTATCGCCGACTTCTTTATGGAGAAAGAAGGCAAACGTCCTTCGGTCAAAGTGACTAATCCGGACCTATATATCAACGTGCATATTGCCTGCACAACCGTGACCGTATCGTTGGACAGTTCGGGCGAGAGTCTGCATAAACGCGGTTACCGCGTAGCCAACACCGAGGCACCTATCAACGAGGCTCTGGCAGCGGGTATGCTGCTGATGGCAGGGTGGAAAGGCGAGACCGACTTATATGACCCCATGTGCGGTTCCGGCACTCTACTGATAGAAGCGGCACTGATTGCCCAAAACATAGCCCCTGGTATCTTCCGTCAAGACTATGCTTTTTGCAAGTGGCAGGACTTCGATGCCGAACTATGGTCGTATATCTACAACGACGACAGCAACGAACGTCCGTTTACGCACCGTATTTACGGTTCGGACGCTTCCTACTACGCCGTACAGACGGCATTGAAAAACATCAAGTCGGCAGGTATGAGCCGCTGTATAGACGTACATCAGATACGTTTGCAGGAAATCAAACGCGACAACCCGACACCTGCATTGGTCATTATGAACCCGCCCTACGGAGAAAGATTGGCACAAGACAAAAACGTATTGCAACTATACGGCGACATCGGCACAGCACTCAAACACCAATTCACGGGTTCTACGGCGTGGATTATATCCAGCAACAACGACGCACTCAAATGCGTCGGACTGCACCCAAGTAAAAAAATACATCTGCTGAACGGAGAATTAGACTGCTCGTTTAATTGCTACCAACTCTTCTCCGGCGAACGGAAAGAATATGTTAAAGCACACCCGGAGCATCGTCCTCAACGGACTGCGGCACCTCCGGCAAAGAATCAGCGTCCTGCGTCTCACGACCGAGGTTCCGATACTCATCGGGGCGATAAAGGATCTGCACATTCTCGGCGATAATCTCCGTTTTGCGACGTATCTGCCCCTCTTTCTCCCACGTACGGGTTTGCAGTTTGCCCTCTACATAAACTTTCATGCCTTTACGCACATATTTCTCTGCCCACTCTGCCAAATTGCGCCAAAGGACAATTGCATGCCACTCGGTCTTATCCGGCACCTGCGTGCCGTTTTGCATCGTATAACCACGTTCCGTGGTGGCTAAATTAAAATTGGCTGTTGCCACACCTCGATCCAAGTAACGTACATCAGGGTCACTTCCAACATTACCTACTAAAATAACTTTATTAACGCTTGCCATAATGTAATAAATGATTTTTGTGGCTGCAAAGGTACAAATTTTTTTGCATATTTCAAAAAAAAATTGTAACTTTGCCACAAATTTACCAAGATAGTCACATGAAAAAACTTTTTACACTCTCTTTGGTGCTGACTTGTGCCATTGTTTCCCAAGTTTATGCCAAGCAAGATACTACCGCATTGGGGCAGAATCTGCAAGTTCGCTGCATCGCTTTCTATAATCTGGAAAACCTATTTGATACCATTCATGACGAAGGCAAAAACGACTATGAGTACTTGCCGGACGGCGGCATGAAATGGACCGGACTCAAATACGAACATAAGATAAAAAATATGGCATACGCCATTTCGCAATTAGGCACCGACTATGACCCACGCGGAGCCATGTGTGTAGGCGTGGCAGAGGTGGAGAACATCGGTTGCTTGGAAGACCTGTGCCGCGAAATGAAAGAAAAATACAACCGTAACTATAAACCTATTCTGCTGGAAGGTCCTGACCGTCGCGGTGTAGATGTAGGTTTTTTGTACAACCCCGATTTATTCAAGCCCACCAGTGTGAAAGGTCATGAATTAAAAGCACATTATACCGACGGGGGTGTAGTAAAGACACGTCTGCAACTGCTTATTTCGGGCTACATAATCGGTGGCAACGGTCGTCCCGAAAAGATTCATATCACAGTCAACCACTGGCCCAGCCGTTACGGAGGCGAGTTGACCAGCCGTCCCACGCGCGACACGGCTGCCATGTTGGCACGCCAGATATTTGACAGTATCTATCAAAAAGAACCTAACGCCAAAATTATTTTAATGGGCGACCTGAACGATGACCCCTATAACCACTCCTGCGCTGTAATCATGGACGCAAAAAAGAACCGTGAAGAAGTGCAGAAACAAGGTTTTTTCAATACTATGTGGCGGCACTTGGACAACGGTGTGGGCACGCTGGCTTATCAGGGGTCGTGGAACTTATTTGACCAAATCATGATTTCCGAACCCTTACTGAACGAAGATTTGGAAAGCGGCAGGTGGACCTATTGGAAATCACAGATATTCAATAAACCTTTCCTGACCGTTCAACAAGGCAAGTTCAAAGGCAATCCGCTACGTACCACACAATCCGGTGTTTGGCAAGACGGATACGGAGATCACTTCCCAACAATGATTTATCTAATCAGGAAATAGGTAACAGATAACAAAGACAATGGATAGTGAGCAGGTTATAGTCAGTCCGAAAGAGGCGCAAGAGATGCAGCATCGCTATCGCATTATTAAGCGTTCGATTGATGCACGGCAACGGGCATTGAAAGTGCTTTTGACTATTGGTACCGATGCCACGGGGAACCGGTTACCCATCGATGCTCCTATTGAAAAATATGCACTGCCACATTATCAAGATGTGCATGGTACTGCACGTTGCGTCAAGATTGTGGGGGCAGGTCCGGCAGGACTATTTGCCGCACTGACGTTGTTGGAGCACGGCATCAAACCTATCATTTACGAACGGGGTAAGGACGTTAGCGAACGCAAAAAAGACATCGCTCTACTTAACCGTAACCAAGGATTAAACCCCGAATCCAATTATTGTTTTGGCGAAGGCGGCGCAGGTACTTTTTCAGATGGCAAACTCTTTTCGCGCAGCAAGAAACGCGGCGATATGCAACGTGTGATGGAGCTATTCCATTATTTCGGAGCAGATGATAAGATACTATACGAAGCGCATGCACATATCGGCAGCGACAAATTGCCCTCCATTATTAAAGCCATGCGCGAATGTATATTGGCACACGGCGGCGAGATACGGTTTAATTCCAAGTTTAGCGTTGAGCATTTTGAGAGGAAAGACACCCCGATAATTCTGGCAATCGGTCATTCGGCGCATGACACTTATCGCGAACTCTACGAGGCAGGGGTACGGATAGAAACCAAAGGCTACGCTATGGGCGTACGGATAGAACACCCGCAAACCTTAATCAACGATATTTTCTATCACCATCAACCGCAGGAAATAATTGATATAGTGGGTAATGCGTCCTATTCGCTGGTGACGCAAGTACAAGGACGGGGTGTGTACTCGTTCTGTATGTGCCCCGGTGGGCATATCGTGCCGGCAAGCAGTACCAACGAGAGTTGTGTGGTGAACGGGATGAGTGCCAGCCACCGTAATTCGCCCTTTGCCAATTCGGGCATCGTGGTGGAGTTGCACCCTGAGGAACACGACGGATTGGCGGGTTTGGAGTACCAAGAACGGTTGGAACACCTTGCATGGGAACAGACACACAGCACACAGGCTCCGGCACAGCGAATGAAAGATTTTGTAGAGGGTAAAGAAAGTAAGACCTTACCGGCTTGCTCCTACTTACCCGGCATAGTGGCATCACGATTAGACCAATGGTTGCCCGAACCTATACGAAGCGGGTTGCAACAAGGCTTGACCGATTTTGGGCGCAAATACCCGGGATTTCTAACCAACGATGCCGTTATCGTGGGCGTAGAGAGCCGCAGCAGCAGTCCCGTACGCATTGTGCGCGACGCGAAAACGATGCAATCGGTTTCTCACCCGTGGCTATATCCTTGCGGAGAAGGAGCAGGTTATGCCGGCGGTATAACGAGCAGTGCCTTAGACGGAATAAACACCGCACTGGCGGTGATTGATGAATTGATGAATTGATGGATTGGACACGAACAATACAAGTGATTGGAGAAGAAGCATTTGCACGATTGCAGCAAGTGCGAATCATACTGTTTGGCGTAGGGGGCGTGGGCGGTTGGTGCGCCGAAGCGTTGGTGCGTACAGGTGTCAGACATTTAACAATCGTCGATTATGACGTGGTGAGCGAAAGTAATATCAACCGTCAAGTGGTTGCCACCGCCACCAATATCGGATTGCCCAAAGTGGAGGAAATGAAAAAGCGTCTGCTTGCCATCTGCCCCGAAGCAGACATCACAGCCATCAACCAACGCTATTGTGCAGAGACTTCTGCCAACTTCCCTCTTACATCTTTCGACTATATCATCGATGCCATCGACAGCGTAGATGATAAAATAGAACTGATTTACCGCGCCACGCAAAGCCACGCTACCCTATTGAGCAGCATGGGCGCAGGGCGCAAAACGGACACCGAACAGATACGTATCTCAGAGTTTTGGAAAGTAGAGGGCTGCCCATTAGCCAGAGCCCTACGTACCAAAATGAAGAAAACAAATCAACTGCCGCAACATAAGTTTCAATGTGTCTGGTCACCCGAAATAAGTGCCGAAAGCGGAACAATCGCTCCTATTGTAGGCGTATTTGGCATGAAACTTGCTAACTTATTGTTAAACAACATAATTAACCAATAGGCATTATGAAAAAAATTATTATCAGTCTTTTTTCGCTGCTCGTTGTTCCTTGTGCCCTTCGTGCACAATACGAGCACTATTATCAGAACCTTCCCATCGAAGTGGAACAAGTCAAGCCCGTCGTTTTTCCTGAAACGAAGGTGAATGCGGCAAAGTATTTTCAACAATTTGGTATTGTGCCCGGCACAGACAGTCTATGCACTCAGGCTATTCAGACAGCCATAGACGAACTTGCCGAACAAGGCGGCGGACATGTCATTATCCCCCGCGGAACATGGGTAACCGGTCCGCTGCGTCTTCGCTCCAACATCGACCTGCACCTTAATCGAGGAGCCGTGTTAATGTTCTCGCCCAATAAGGAACTGTATGTTCAACCGGGTGATCCTCGTGACGGCAGTAAAAAATGCTATGCCCTTATTCGCGCTTCCAAATGTGAAAACATCGGTATTACCGGTCAAGGAGTGATTGACGGTCAGGGCTTCTATTGGCGTCCTATCAAACAGAAAAAAGTGGTTCGAGACGGTAATCTGCAGGAAGTTTGGGACGCTGCACTGGGATTGGGCGGTGTACAAAGACCTGATGACAAAACATATTTCTATTGGTATCCGTGGAATCTGAAACCCGAATTGGGTATTCCCAATATCGCAGACGACCCCATCAAGCAAGAGAAAATGCGTCCGCACTTGGTGAATATCACCGACAGCAAGAACGTAGTTGTGGAGGGTGTGACACTACGCAACAGTCCTAAGTTCCACCTTGTTCCGACACGTATTCAGAACCTGATTATTGAGAATGTGACCATCGACTGCCCTTGGTGGGCACAAAACGGTGACGCCATGGACCCGGGAAACGTGCAGGTGGCTTTGATTGCCGGTTGTCACGTCAGTGCCGGTGACGACGGTATATGTATGAAAGGCGGAACCGGAGAAAAAGGCGTAGCAGCCGGTCCTAACCGTGATTTTCTTATTACCAACGATACCGTTTACCGTGCTCACGGCGGTTTCGTAATCGGTTCGGAGTTCTGCGGCGGCATGCAACGTCTGGTAGTGAAAGACTGTATGTTCGACGGTACAGATATCGGTTGCCGTTTCAAATCAGCCCCCGGCCGCGGTGGTTGGTGCGAAGATATTTACTGCGTTAATATCGTGATGAAGAATATCCGTGAAGAGGCGTTCCTGTTTGAGGCAGGTTATGCAGACCGCGGTGCCGGCATTAGTGCCACAGCAGGTGATGATCAAAGCAAGTTCTTCCCCGAATGGAGCAACATCACGTTCCGCAATATCACTTGTGTACAGCCAAAGAACGTGCTCTTTATGCATGGCTTGAAAGAATTGCCCGTACACGATATTAAATTTGAGAATGTACAAATCATCGGTGTTCTGAATAACGGTATGGATGTAGAGAACGCCAAAAACATCACTTGGACCAACTCGTCTATTACGCCAACCAAGGAGAATACCTTCAAACGTGTAGAAAACTTTACCTTTAACGGCAAAAAACTCGCAGACTGACTGCCTAAATTCGACAGTTTATGTTTACGCTTATCAGTACGGCTATCTTGGCCTTAATGGCAGGCATCGGAATTTTTCTGGTGGCCTGCCAAATAATGTCAAATAATTTAGAATTATTGCTGTCCGGTTTCAGACAGCATTTTTTATTCTCAGACTATCCGCTTTTTCAATTTGCGTAGCGGCTACATCTCTGGTGATGTTCAGTTCCGTACATTGTTCCGAAGGAACACGGAACATATAGTCCATCATGATGGTTTCCACAAGCGACCTTAATCCGCGTGCCCCCACTTTATATTCTATTGCTTTTTCGACAATATAGTCCAGCGCATCGTCGGCAAAAGTGAGCGATACACCATCCATAGCAAGCAGTTTCTGATATTGCTTGGTGATGGCGTTCTTAGGTTCCGTCAAAATACGTCTCAATGCCGATTTGTCCAACGGTTGCAAATAGGTCAGAATAGGCAGACGACCTATTATTTCAGGAATCAGTCCGAAGGATTTGAGGTCTTGCGGAGCTATATACTGCAATAGATTTTTTTTGTCTATTTTCTGTTTCTGCTGTGCATCAAAACCTACCACTTGCGTATTGAGCCGTTGGGCTATCTTGCTTTCAATCCCGTCGAAAGCCCCTCCGCAGATGAAGAGTATATTCTGGGTATTCACCTGTATAAACTCCTGTTCGGGGTGTTTGCGTCCGCCTTGTGGAGGTACGTTCACCACGCTGCCCTCCAATAATTTAAGCAAACCCTGTTGCACACCTTCACCACTCACGTCACGGGTGATGCTGGGGTTATCGCTCTTGCGGGCAATCTTGTCTATCTCGTCAATAAAAACAATTCCCTTTTCGGCTTTCTCCACATCATAGTTCGCCTCTTGCAGCAAACGGACGAGCAGACTTTCCACATCTTCGCCCACATAACCGGCTTCGGTCAGTACGGTAGCATCAACGATGGTAAACGGCACGGACAACATCTTGGCAATCGTGCGTGCCATAAGCGTCTTACCCGTGCCTGTAGAGCCCACCATAATAATGTTGGATTTTTCGATTTCGACCTCTTTATAGGTATCGTCTTTGCTCTCGGCCTGCAATAAACGTTTGTAGTGGTTATAAACCGCCACGCTCAGATAGCGTTTCGCCTCGTCTTGACCGATAACGAACTGGTCAAGGAAGTGCTTTATCTTCTCCGGTTTGGGCAGTTTATCCAACGAGAGCCCAGCCATCTGTTGCATCTTGGCATCGGTGGCAATCATCTGTTGCACCATTTTATGCCCTGTTTCGATACATTCCGCACAAATCAACGCCCCGTCGCCTTGAAACAAATGCGGCATAGTGCGTCCGCAAAAACTGCAATATTCTTCTTTTTTTCGTGCCATTCTCCAAACTCTAAACTAAAAAGCTATGCTTTTTTCGTATGTACTTTATCAATCATACCGTATTGGAGAGCTTCTTGGGCATTCATCCAATAATCGCGGTCAGCGTCTTGACGAATCTTATCAATGGTCTGACCGCTATGGTCAGCTATTATCTGATAGAGTTCGTCCTTGAGTTTGAGTATTTCCTTGGCGGTAATCTCTATGTCCGAAGCCTGTCCCTGAATGCCGCCCATCGGCTGATGAATCATCACGCGGCTGTGCGGCAACGCCGACCGCATACCCTTTTCACCCGCTACCAACAGAATGGCACCCATTGAAGCAGCCATACCGGTACATGTCGTGCTCACTTTGGATTGAACAAATTGCATGGTATCGTATATGCCCAAGCCTGCATAAACGGAACCGCCCGGGGTGTTGAGATACAGGTGTATATCACGCTCCGAATCGGTACTGTCCAAATACAATAACTGGGCTTGGATAACATTGGCGGTATAATCGTTCACCTCCGTGCCGAGAAAAATAACCCGGTCCATCATCAAGCGGGAAAAAACGTCCATCTGAGTAACGTTCAACTGACGTTCCTCCAAAATGGTCGGCGAGATAAAACTATCCGTCATCACTTTCTCCACATGCATGGAGTTGAGCCCCTTGCCGGCTGCGAATTTTAAGAAATCGTTTTGCATAATCAGTTCATCATTTAGCCGCTTGCGGCGGTTCAATTCATCATTAATTAAAGAGTTTGCCAAAGTCTTCGTGGCTGATGGCTTTCTCTTCTACCTTAACCACAGCTTTTAATGCCTCGTAGATTTTGTTCTCTGCCACGCGCTCAACAATGCCGCGCAGTTGGTCGTCTTTCTTCAGCATTTCTTGGGCGTAGTTGGTCAGGTATTGGTCGTCAACATGCATCAAGCCGTATTGCATAAACTGCATCTTAGCCACTTCTTTGGCGTAGGCTTCCACTTCTTCCTTTTCGACTTTGATGTCGTATTTCTTCATCAACTGGTCTTTTGCCAAATGCCATTTGAGTTCCTCAATCATGGCAGGAAAATCTTTCTCGAGCTGTTCATCAGTCAGTTTCTCGTTGGTTGTTTTGACCCAACGTTTGAGGAAGTCCTCGGGCATGGCTACCTTCTCCATCTTCTTCATGATGGCGGCCTTCATATCCAATCCGAATTTATATTTGCTATCCTCAGCCATATTAGCCTCTATCTCGGCTTTTACCTTGGCAAGAAACTCTTTCTTGTCCTTGGGGGCATTGTCGCCGGCATATACTTTGGCAAACAGTTCTTTGTCTATCTTGGCAGTCTCGTGACGGGTGATACCTTGAATTTCGAAGGTAAAGTCGGATTTCAGTTCTTTGGCTACTTCTTTCTTGATGTCCAACATAGAAGCCACTTCCACTTCGCTCTCATAGGCTTTCATGGGATTAAAGGTAATAACATCACCTTTCTTGGCACCTATGAATTTCTTTTGAATGGTTTTGCTCTTCATGTAGGCGGGATTGAGCATAGCGTTCTCTTTTTGGATAGGATTTTCGTCGTTTCCCACTTCTTTGACAAGCCCTTTGAGTACGTCGTTTTCTTTTACCTCTTCGGCATCTACATACTCGCCAAAGCGTTCTGCGTAACTCTTGACTTGGTTATCCACCATTTCGTCGGTAACGGTGATGGTATAACTGGTCACTTTGTTCTTGGCAGACAAGTTGGCATCAAACTCAGGTGCCACAGCAATGTCAAAAGCGAAAGTGAAGGTGTCTTGATTGTCGAAATCAACGGCGGGTGTCAATTCGTCGTTCGGCATTGGGTCGCCCAAAACGCTGAGTTTTTCGTTCTCGATGTACTCACCCAGTTTCTCGCCGATTGTTTTGTTAATCACCTCAGCCATCACGCCTTTGCCGTACATTTTTTTGACGAGTCCAAGGGGCACCATACCGGGGCGGAAGCCGGGGATATTGGCTTTTTGACGGAATTGTTTCAACTCTTTTTGCACTTGCTCCTGATAATCCTGAGGTTCAACAGTCATTGTAATAACCCCCATCAGGTCCTTCATTTCTGATAATTCAATTTTCATGTTTGTATATTTTTATTGTCAATGCACTCATACGTGCGCCTTACGCGCAAATTAGCCTGCAAATGTACAAAAAAAATTTGATTTATGCAAAAAAAGAAGGCAATAAGTTGATATTTACATCAAATATCGGGCATTTTATGGCTATGTGGGGTGTTGTTGTAGAGAAAAAAGAGGAATTTATTTGCATATCTCAAAATAAAGTTGTACCTTTGCAGCGAAATTTGTGTAACGAACTTTTCGTTACGAGTATATCAACATAAAAGTATATATTATGGCAAACAACATTGTTACAAATCCGTTTTCTCTCAGTTGTTATCTTGGTCCTACATATTTTTGTGACCGTCAGAAAGAAACAGAAATGCTTCGCGATGCGCTCCATAATATGCGGAATATAACACTTATTAGCCCTCGAAAAATAGGAAAAACCGGACTCATTCAACATACTTTTCAATCTATTTCGAGCAAAGAGGCTTTCTGTTTTTATGTGGACATATACGATACCACTTGTTTAGCAGACTTTACCAAACGTTTTGCAGAAGCGTTGCTTACTCGCAAACTCACTTCTTTTTCCGCACGCATTATGGAAGAAATAGGTCGCGTTTTTTCCTCTCTCCGTCCTGTTTTCTCAACAGATCCACTAACAGGTATGCCACAATGTATGGTAGATATCAAGCCCCAGCAAGAAGAAACAACATTGTTATCTCTGTTTGACTATTTAGAGAAAGCCAAATTGCCTTGTTATGTGGCGATAGATGAGTTCCAAACTATTGCTGATTACACAGATTGTCGCATGGAGGCCGTCTTGCGTTCGCACATTCAGCACATGCGTAATACGCACTTTATTTTCTCGGGAAGTAACAAGCACACCATGTCGCAAATGTTTTGCTCTGCCAATCGTCCTTTTTACCAAAGTACGCAAATCATGTCCATAGATGTCATTGATAAAAGTGTCTATTATGAATTTGCCCTTGCTCATTTTGCATCTCATCGGCAGCACATTTCTCAAGAGGCATTTTCTACCTTATATGATTTGGTAAGTGGACACACTTGGTATGTACAAGCACTTTTAGCGCGTCTATATCAGGAGGGAATAAAGGAAATAGATGATAAAGCAGTTTATCAAGTTCTCGGTTCTATTCTATTGGAAAACACTTCGGTTTATCAGACATATTGTCAATTGATTACCGTTAGGCAAAAGTCTTTGTTACAAGCAATAGCCAAGGAGCGAGGAGTGAAAGAGTTTAACAATGCTGCATTTTTGCAAAAGTATCAATTAGGCTCTGCCAGCACAGTGCGTAGCGCATTGCTTTCTCTTTTGGACAAAGAATTGGTTTTTGAAGAAAACAACATGTATTATATCTATGACCGATTCTTTGGAATATGGTTATCTAAAGAATCTTAGTCTTTTTATCTACACGAAATAGAGCCGCGCTTTGTCGAGAGTCGGTCGAGGGTCGGCCGACACTCTCCCCCTGCCCTATGAGGGACGAGAACATGGATTTTACGGGTCTTTTACGTGAAGGCGTGCGACGGAACGCACGCCGAGTGGTGCGCCCGAATTGTCCCCACAATGAGGATAAAGCGCGCCACATAGAACGGCGCGACCCTTGCGGTCACGCTGGCGACAGCCACCGCCCAAATGAGCGTACAGGGTAGCGAGTGGGCGCTAAAAACAAAAGCAAGGGTGAACGAACTGTGAACGAACCGGGATTTTACGAGTCTTTTACGGGTTTGTAGCGGGTTCGTAACGGGTTCGTAGCGGGTTCCGAACGGGTTCCAAACGGGGGTTCCAAACGGCTTCCTCGTGTACCATCTGTGTATCATTAGCGTCAGCGTTCTATTCCATGCGACATCGTCGCCATTCTAGTATAGCGTCAGCGACCTGGATAACTCGTTTTCTAATTTGAGGATAGTGAGGATTTGAGGATTTGCGTTGGTTGAAATCCTCAAAATCCTCAAAATCCTAACGCTACTTTTTTCATAAAATGAACATCCGTGAAAAGTCGTGAACTTCACGAGAATTCACGACTTCACGAAGATTTATATAGTGCCGTATTTACTGACTTTTCGCCATCTCATGGACGTTTTCACGGACGCCACACGGACATCTTTTTTGCGTCCACCAAACAACAATTCGACACTCTCCAAAGGGACTTTCTTGCCGATTATTAAGAAATTACCATAGAGCAACTTTCCCTACAGAGGGAATCTCTAAAGACACTTTTTGCCCAAGTGCCTTGAAAACTTTGGCAATGGTTAACAAAGTTAGATTTGTGCCGTTTTCTACTCTGGAGATTTGAGCCTTTTGCACACCAATCATGTCACCCAATTGCTCTTGAGTGAGATTTTGAGCTTTACGAGCTTGGCGAATAGCTTCTCCAACGAGAAACAACTCTTTTTCATGTTCATACTCGTTTCTTGTGGCAGTACCGATAGCACCGATGTGCTTATCTTCCATTTGTGCTTGTGTATAGAATTTCATAATTGTTTATTTTGCGTTAAAATATTGATCTTTTATTTGTTCTGCGTGAGTTATTTCCTGTTTAGGTGTTTTTTGCGTCTTTTTGATAAACCCATGTGTGGCAACAACTAGTGTATTTTGATTGTTTCGTTTATCCCAAAATGCCAACATACGATATTGCTTCCCTTCAAATCTTGTGCGAAATTCCCATATATCCGTATTCTCTAATTTCTTAAATAATTCAGGATCGTTTGAATACGAAGAACGCATTATGTTGTAAAGAATCTTAGCTTTTACCTTGACCGATTGTGAGGTCAAAAAAGCATCTGCTTCTTCTGAGTAGATTACTTGAAATAGTTGTTTGAGCGGTTGCATATTGGTGACACATTCACGAATTCGGGTGCAAAGGTATAAAAAAGTTTCCATATTACGAAACATTTTTGCGTTTTTTTGCTAAAAAACAACATTTTTTGATAACTCCACCCTTTTTTGATGCAAGTTCTGTAAAATATTGCCGATTATTAAGATTTAGAGCCGAAATGCGCTCTGCACTTCGGCTCTTTCATTCTATACTCATCGTATACTCATAAGTCGTTCACCTCACAACGGACGATTATTAAGATAGCAGGTTTAGCAGAAAGAAAAGGATATTAGGCGTTACTTATCCGACTTTCTGCGATTACACTCTTGGCAAAGCATTTGGCAGTTTTCTGCTATGGTGCGACCGCCCTTGCTCCAAGGCGTGATGTGGTCGGCTTCCATAAACTCAATATCAAAATGCTGTCCGCAGATAGGGCAAATACCCTGCTGGCGTTCATAAACTTCCCGTTTGGTATTGGCATCAAAAGCACGAATGCCGATATGGTGCTCATCGTGGTCAAACACGTATGTATAAATGCCACGTTTGTTCTCCACATCAGAGTCCTGCATCAAACGTGCGACTTCGCTTTCTATGGCGGTAGGGTTGATAGTTACATCTTTATATTTATTATAGAGCGTACCCCAATCCAGTCCTTTCATCTCCTTGCGGTATTTCGGGAAAGTAGCCGTAATCCAACCAATAACCTGCTGAAAATAGAACCACAACTCGCCTGCGTCCTTATCGGAAATAGAATGACGAGCCATATAGTCCTCAATCTGATTATTAGAAATCCATTTGAGTGCCGTTTCTAAATAGTCTTGCTGAATGGGTGAACCCGAAACATATTTATTTCCAAGCAGATATGCCCCACAATTGGGTTTGGAGAAATACCTTTTGGCATCGGTTAGCCATGGCGAAGCATAGACAGCATTCAGCAGTTCTTGGTCGGTCAGTTTCTTACCTGCGATATTGATTGTACGAAACCATTTCAGTTTCTCTTTGTCTGTACCTTTGCAGATATAGATAAAGAGTTCATAATCAAGTATCTGCTTCTTTTCGTCTTCGGTTAGATTGCCAAAATACTGCATCATGTGGGCAAAGTCGCCACTCACATATTGACAAATAGAGATAGTACGTTGTTGTCCGTCTATTATCTCGTATGTACCGTCGCCACGGTCAGACCAGTACATTACGTTGAGTGGGTAGTTGTTAACCACGGTATCAATCACGGCATCTCGCTCTTTGTCGTTATAAACGAATTCGCGTTGGTAAGGAGGGCGCACATCCAGCAACCCTCCACAGGCACGCACACCTGCTTCGGCATTATCTACATAGCCGTTACTCAGTTGACCAATTGTAATCTTTTGTAATGTGATATCCATATTTTTCATAGTATGTTATTTTTGTTTTTTACGGATGAAAACACGAGTATAGGTTGCCTTTCCAAACAAAACAGGAGCACCTAACCCTCCTCCATATTTGATTGTTGGATCAAATTTTAATTCTTTGAGAATTTCTTTCGGAGCATTTGCATATGTATTACCAGAACCTTGCCATATGATTTCAAATTGATTAGGATTATATTTATCTAAAAAGGTAATTGGTACACCCATCACTCCCTCGTAATCACAAGGAATATCGGTATAGGTTTTTACTTCGATAGCATCGTAATTATCATACTTGGGATATTCTTCTGGTGTATAATGTTTATATAAAACCAAATCTTCTTTATGTTTTGCAACTGGCAGACTTGTGTACCAACAAGATGTTGAGACACGCGCAATCTTTTGACCATTTTCAATATGATGGTACTTTTCAAAACTATCAGGAACATAAAAGAACATTCCTGTGTTAAAGTGGGTATAACCAGTTCTTATTCTATCTGCCATAAACATTTGAAATACTTCTTTACACACAAGTGTATTTGTGTTTCCCATTATGATAAAAGATTTATCATATTTATCTAATTGCGACACATATTCACGAAACAACGAAAAAGGAGGATTAGTCACCACTATATCGGCTTGTTTCAATAATTCGATACATTCAGGACTACGAAAATCACCGTTCCCTTTTAATATAGAAATAACATTCTTATCATTCTGCATTAAATACTGAATATCAGCCAAATTGATAGCACCATCGCCGTTCACATCGGCAACTTCGGTAATCTCCACTTTGTAGGCAATTTTCTTGGGGTCATCTACCGTATCGCCAAAATCAAGCAGTAACTCATTACCTGAAACGGGAGAGCCATTGTAGCAAGTCGCCATCAGTTTTTTTAGCCCAAGTTCATTAAAATTGAGTGCAAAATATTTGAAAAAGTTGCTTTCGTAAGGGTCGTCGCAATTACAAAAGACTACCTTATCCTTGAAATAAGGTTTGTAGTTGCGTAACTCAAGTTGGATGTCCTCTAAACGGGTATAAAACTCATCCTTTTTTGCTTTGGCAGCAGCGTGTAAATCTGAATTTCCAGCCATAATTGATAGTTATTTTGCGCATAACTATCAATCTTTCGGAGTTACAAAAAGGTGCAAGTACCTTTTCGTATTCGCAGGAAGCGTGAGAATGAAACCTGTTAACATCCAAAGACACTTACACCAAGGTGTAAGCATATTCATTATGGATGTTAATTTGCACTCTCATGAATGCCTATAACGCTAACTCCGAATTCAGGAAGTCAGTTTCTCACGCTTTTTCTTGAATACGAAATAATAGCTAATGCTTAATTTGTATTTTCCGCTATTTTACGTCCGGCGGTCCAGGACTATAACTTATCCCTTTGCAGGGTCATGCCCTGCGGGAGAGGTTACTTTCTTTTTCCTTATATATTTATACTTGTTTTAATATCTCATTTGCTGGCATTTCCATTTTTGAGAAGGCAAAGAGTCTCTTGCCTAAGTCCTTTATGGATGCTCCCACATGATACACCACATCGTCAATTATCAGAAAGCGGTCATGAAAAGTTTTTGACACTTGCACATCCACTTGGGCATATTGGGCATTATGTTTGTCTATATCCAAACGGAGTTGTTTATCAATCGTCTGCGTATAGATAGTAGCAGATACACCTTTGCTTCTTTTGTCCAACAACGTCAAAACACTTTCGTCCACATAGTTATCTAACAACACAATACGTTTCTTTGCCGACTTAACCAAATCTGCCACAAAAACATACGCCTCAAATATCTGTCCGTTATAAAACACGCCCTCAACGGGTGGCAAAGATGTGCGAACGAAAAAGTCAATCTTATCTTGATGATTAGTCAACAATTGACGATGCTCTGCCAACTCTCCTTCTATTCTTTGCAGTCGTTGATTGATAGCATAGCCACGTAAAGTGTAATCTTTCAAAACCTTGTTGGCCCATTGGCGGAACTGAATACCACGTATTGTGTTTACTCTAAATCCAAGGGATATAATGGCATCTAAATTGTAATAGGCAATCGTACGCGTCACTTGACGTTTTCCTTCTTGTTGAACTGTTCGGAAATTCCGAACTGTTGCTCCCTCTTCTAACTCATGCTGAGCATATATATTTTTTATATGTTCACTAATATTGGCTTTACTTGAAGCAAATAATTCCACAATTTGGCTTTGATTGAGCCACACCGTTTCATCTGCCACAAGAACCTCCAATTTGGTCAGTTCATTAGGTTGATAAAGTATTATTTCGTTTTGTTCCGGCATTTTATATTCCAACATTCACGATATATACTATCTTATCGGTTGGCACGCTTGCGCTCAAGTTCGTCAAGAATGATTTTACGAAGACGCATGTTCTTCGGCGTAACCTCTACATATTCGTCTTCCTTGATATACTCCAGGGCTTCCTCCAGACTGAACTTAACGGCAGGTGCCAAAATAGCCTTGTCGTCTGCCGACTTACTACGCATATTGGTCAGGTTCTTCGCCTTGATGACGTTGATAACGATGTCACCCTCCTTGGCATTCTCGCCGACTACCTGTCCTGCATAAACCTCCTCCTGCGGGTCGATGAAGAAGCGTCCGCGGTCCTGCAACTTATCCAAAGCATACGCCGAAGCGGTACCTGTCTCCATAGCAATCAATGAGCCGTTGACACGCTTCTCAATGTCGCCTTTATAGGGCTCGAAATCCAAGAAACGGTGCGCCATAATAGCCTCACCTGCACTGACGTTCATAACGAACGTACGCATACCTATGATACCACGGCTGGGGATAGTGAACTCCAATTGGACACGGTCGTTAACCATTTCCATCTTGGTCATCTCACCCTTGCGGACGGTAACGTATTCGATAATCTTGCCCGAACACTCCTCCGGTGTGTTAACCGTCAATTGCTCAATAGGTTCGCATTTAACCCCATCTATTTCTTTAATAATAACTTGCGGTTGTCCTACTTGCAACTCATACCCCTCACGACGCATCGTCTCAATCAGCACGCTCAAATGCAGCACACCACGTCCGAACACACGCCAACTGGAGTCTTTACCACTCGGCTCTACGCGCAAGGCAAGGTTCTTCTCCAACTCTTTCATCAGCCGGTCGTGGATATGACGGGAGGTCACAAACTTACCGTCCTGACCGAAGAAAGGACTGTCGTTGATGGTGAAAGTCATACTCATCGTAGGCTCGTCAATAGCGATGGGCTTAAGCGGTTCGGGATGCTCGATGTCGCAGATAGTGTCGCCTATCTCAAAGCCGTCTATACCAATCAGGGCACATATATCGCCCGAACTCATCTCGTTGGTCTTGACATGCCCCATACCGGAGAACGTGTGCAACTCTTTTATCTTGGTCTTGACCATACTGCCGTCTTTCTTCGCCAACATGACTTGCTGACCGTCTTTGAGCGTACCACGATGTACACGTCCGACGGCTATACGGCCTACGTACGGGTTGTAGTCCAAACTGGTTACCAGCATCTGAGGCGTACCCTCCAAGACCTCAGGCTCGGGGATATACTCAATGATAGCGTCCATCAGGGCGGTGAGGTCGGTAGTGGGTTTGCGCCAATCCGTACTCATCCAACCATTTTTAGCACTACCATAGATTGTTTGGAAATCCAACTGGTCATCGGTAGCATCCAGATTGACCATCAAATCAAAAACAGCCTCTTGCACCTCGTCGGGACGGCAGTTCAGTTTATCCACCTTGTTAATAACGACAATAGGTTTGAGGTTCAGTTCCAATGCTTTTTGGAGCACGAAACGGGTCTGTGGCATAGGACCCTCAAAAGCGTCCACCAACAGCAATACGCCGTCTGCCATGTTCAGCACACGCTCCACTTCACCGCCGAAATCGGCGTGACCCGGAGTATCGATGATGTTGATTTTGTATCCTTTATACTCGATGGCAACGTTCTTGGCAAGAATGGTTATACCACGCTCGCGCTCAAGGTCGTTGTTATCCAATATCAACTCTTTGTTCTCCACACCCTCTTGGCGGGATTCTTGTACTACTTTGGCGGTATAGAGCATCTTATCGACCAAGGTGGTTTTTCCGTGGTCAACGTGTGCAATAATCGCTATGTTTCTAATCTTTTGCATATCGCATTTAAATAAACATCTTTCAATTAGGGCGCAAAGGTACAAAAAAATTTGCATATATCAAAATTTTTTAGTAATTTTGCGGCAAAATGCCGCATGTGGGTAATGTAAAAAACAACATATTCCATGTCTTTTCTATGCTCAAACATCATATTTGTGCATGGAATACAGGAGGAGAGGGAATACATTCCCCCCGATTATTCTATTTGGTACGGCATCTTTTTTACGAGACTGCCCAGATGTATGCCTGGGAACAAATAGAAGCCCGCCGTACGGCTATGTTGCGTGCCCCCAAGTTGGTCCATATCCAAGATTTCGGTACCGGGCAAGATAGGGACGAACTAATTATGCACATTGCACGGCAAAGCGTGATGCAGCCACGGCAGGCGCAATTACTGGCACGACTGCTCAATTATATGAACGGCAACGAATATGCCCAAAGCACAAGTCCTCTAACTATCGTGGAATTAGGCACCAGTTTGGGATTGACAACTGCCTATATGGCTTCGGTAGATAGCCGAAACCAAATCATTACCTTTGAAGGTAGCCAACAAGTGTCAGAAATTGCAGCCATGAACTGGCAAAAATTACACCTGTCAAATATTACACAAAAAACAGGTCCCATAGATGACACCTTATTATCATACGCGCGCGAAGAACAACCCCGAATACATTTTGTGCTTATGGACGCCAATCATACCCAAGAGGCTACGTTACGCTACTTTGAATGGCTACTTCCCTTGATGGACCCCAATGGCATTGTGGTTGTAGATGACATACGCTATTCAAAAGATATGTATGCCGCCTGGAAAACAATCACTCACCATGACGGAGTAACCGCCACGATGGATCTCGGGCAAATGGGATTGGTGTTCTTCTACCCCAACGTACAACAACGGACATACACAATCAGACTATGAGTATATACACCAAAACAGGAGACGGAGGTCAAACATCGTTGGCAACAGGACAACGAATTGACAAAGACGATATGCGACTGGAGGCATACGGTACCGCAGACGAGTTGAATTCTTTTGTGGGTTTATTACGCAGCAAACTAACCACTCCGGTAGCCGAAGACTCGCAATTAGAGTGGATACAAAACAAATTGTTCAATCTTGGTGCCGCGTTGGCAGAGGCGGAAGGCGAATGGATTGTGACCGGTGACGTACAACAAATAGAACATTGGATTGATGTCATTCAGCAGGACATTCCACCTCAACATAAATTTGTTTTACCGGGTGGAAATGAAGTGATTAGTCTATGCCATATCTGCCGAACCATTACACGCCGTTTGGAACGTAATATGGTACGTGTTATGTCAAACGGCGATGAAAAGAAAGATTGGGGTGTTCTCCTCCGATTTGTGAACCGTTTGAGCGATTTTTGGTTTGTTTTCGCCCAAAAATGTGGAAAAAATGCAGGAATTGAACTCTTTTTTTGGAAAAAGTGAAAAAAAATTTGCACATAACGAAAGTTTTTTGTACTTTTGCACGCTAATTTTGATGGAAAGTACCTAAAAACAGCCAACAACTATGTATTGGACACTTGAATTGGCCTCGAAAATAGAGGATGCTCCCTGGCCGGCAACAAAGGAGGAGCTTTTGGATTATGCCAACCGTATTGGTGCTCCTATGGAAGTGATCGAAAATCTACAAGAGATTGAAGATGAAGAAGAAATATACGAGAGCATAGAAGATTTGTGGCCGGACTATCCGACCAAAGATGATTTCTTCTTCAATGAGGAAGAATATTAGTGAAGGTACAAAAAGATGTATGAATGAAGAATGCAAAATGCAACATGTAAACTGGTGTTGGCTCTTCTGATGCTGTCTGCAGCGTCCGCAATGGCACAGACAGATCCTCAGATGGGTCATTACATGCATTTGCAAACTACATATAATCCCGCAGCGGCGGGTGAGGGTGATTTATTACGCGTAGCGGGTATGCACCGCATGCAGTACACGGGTATCACGGATATGCCTATGTCAACATACTTCACGTTCTCGTCACCCTTTAACATACTTAAGACCAAACATGCTGTCGGTGTTCGATTCCTGAATGACAAATACGGATTTTTCATGAATCAAGCGTTCCATGTGCAGTATGCCTATCGCCACAAAATAGGAAACGGATATTTAAGTGCCGGTGTGGATTTGGGGTTTGTGAATATGAGTTTCAAAAGCGATAGCGTGAACTTGGATCAGATTGTCAGCGAATTGGGAGACGGAAGCGAATCGTTTAGTGATAACGATCCTGTCATTCCTAAAGGAAGCGGAAAAGACGGTAGCAACGGTATGACGTTTGATATGGGATTGGGATTATACTACAGTGCTCCCACGTGGTGGGCAGGAATCAGTTACAGTCACGTCACAAGACCTACCGTAGAGTGGAGCGACAATTCCTCTATCCGATTGATTGGGACATTGTACATGGCAGGGGGATATATCTGGAAAATCAAGCGCAACCGCAATTGGACACTCAAACCAAGTATGATGGTTATGACGGACTTCGTAAACTGGGATGTCAACCTGACTATGATGGCAGAAGTGAAAGAGCGTTTCCGGTTTGGAGCAGGATACCGTATCGCAGGTAGCGTGAATATATTGTTGGGAATGGATATAATAAGCGGATTGCAACTGGGATATACGTATGAATTGCCGGCTAACCGACTGATTAAAGCAACGTATGGATCGCATGAATTGTTCTTGTCCTACGCATTCAACGTTTTGCGCCCAAAACGAACCAACAAATACAAGAGTGTAAGATACTTATAACGAAAATAATAACAAACAAAACAATATGAAACTCAGTAAAATTCTTTCTGTGTTGGCAGTGATTGCGATGCTCGCATCGTGTAATGGTCCTGCCGGAGAATTGGTAGGTGTACAACGATCAACCAATTTCAAAGAGGCCAACCCTTATGGTATGGTATTCATCAAGAAAGGTTCATTCATGATGGGAGAGAACACCCAATCTGCTATCTTCCACCAGCCCGACAATGTCCTTATGGTCACTGTTGAGCCGTTTTGGATGGATGAGACAGAGATTACCAATAACGAGTACAAACAATTCGTTCATTGGGTACGTGACTCTATTGCTTACACTCACTTAGTGAATGCAGGAATGACTGACTATGCCATTCAGCCCAAGAATGAAGATTTTGATGAAGAGAATTTCCGTATCAACTGGAAGAAAAAAATTCCTTGGAACAGCAAGGAAGAGGAAATACAGGAAGCGTTAGCCCCTATGTTCTATGAAGATGGCGGATTGCGTACCATAACCCTGCATTATAACTACACATGGATGAACTATGACCAAGCTCAATTGCCTCAAAATAAATTTGATGTGGCAAAAGGCCGTTATCCGGAAAATGCCACATCCCGTGTAGATACGTTCTGGGTAGATGAGAACGGTTGGATTCAAGACAGCACCATCATCCGTCCTTTACGTGAACCGAAAGATTTGCAGACCAATAAGATTATCAGTATTTATCCCGATACGATGGTTTGGATCCGCGATTTCCAATTTGCTTTCAACGATCCTATGCTGGTAGGATATTTCGCTTTCGTCGGTTATGCGGATTATCCCGTCGTTGGCGTAACATGGGAGCAAGCCCACGCATTCTGCCACTGGCGGACCAATTATTTTGCTTCTGCCGTAGATGTAGATTTCCAAGCATATCGTCTGCCGACAGAGGCAGAATGGGAATATGCCGCACGTGGCGGACGTAAAATGGCCATGTATCCTTGGGGTAGCAACTACGCCCGTGATGCCAGCGGCTGCTTCTTGGCCAACTTCAAACCGTATCGTGGTGCCTATAACGATGATACCGGAACAATGACGATGAGAGTCGCCCAATTCCGTCCTAATGATTTTGGTTTGTTTGATATGGCAGGCAATGTAGCCGAATGGACCTCGTCCAGTTACAACCCGGCTGCCAACACATACGTAAGTGATGTCAATCCTGAATTCCAATATATGGCACGTAAAGACGATAACGATATGATGAAACGCAAAGTCATTCGTGGCGGTAGTTGGAAAGACATCAGTTATTATATGCAATGCGGCGTACGCACGTTCGAATACCAGTTCGAGAGTCGTCCCTATATCGGATTCCGCTGCGTTCGTTCATTTATTGGAGATTAAAATTAGGAAAAATATTAACAAAAAAGATTAAAATTAAATTGTTTTTGTCATGGCAACATTAAATCAAAATGCTTACGGAAGTTGGTATGATTCTTTCGAAGGCGAAAATGAAGGAAAATTCTTAACTTGGTATCACTCGTACGAAGGAAAGAAAGTAATCAACATTATTTATTCAGCAGGTGCATCTGTCGTTATTATCGGTGCCTTGTTTAAGATTCTTCACTGGCCCGGAGCAAGTATTGTGCTGATGATGGGTATGTTTACGGAGGCTTTTCTGTTCTTGATTGGTGTATTGGAAGCACCACACGAGGAATTCCACTGGGCTAACGTTTTCCCGCAATTGATTGAATATGGTTCTCCCGATGCACGTGTTAAACGTTCCAAAGAGCAATTAGGCATGGCTCCTGCATTATCTGCAGGCGGTGCAAGCGGCGAGGCTCCCAAAGCAGGCGTGTCTCCTCTCAGTGACAGCGAGATGGCTGCCTTGAAAGGTTCCTTGAACGACTTGGCAAAAACAGCTGGACAATTAAGCGAACTCGGCAAATTGGCTACAACTACCAATAAGTTGGGCGAGAAAATGGAAGCTGCAAGCGAAGCTGCTGCCAAATATGCAGAAAGTGCAACTGCATTAGGAGATAAATCTGCCGCTTTAAGCCAAGCCTACGCCACCATTACAACTAATATGGAAAGTGTCGTTTCTGAATCTAAAGCATACGAGCAAGAGATGGCTGAAATGGGCAAGAAATTAGGTTCTCTCAACTCTGTTTACGAATTGCAATTAAATGCTGCTCAAGCACAAGCAGAAGCATTCAAGACTTCTACCAAGACTGTTCAGGATATGAACGCTGATGTTGAAAAGATGCACGCTGCTACCGTGGCTTCCTTGAAAGAACAAGAGGCTATGGCAGAAGCACAAAAGAAATTGGCACAACAAGTGGCTGATTTGAACAAGATTTATGGCAATATGCTGAATGCATTGGCATAAACGCAAGTTATCAAAATTCAACAATCTACTATCAACTTTAAATATTAAAGAGAAATGGGTGGAGCAAAAAACTGTCCGGAAACCCCGAGACAAAAAATGATAGGTATGATGTACTTGGTGTTGACCGCCATGTTGGCATTGAATGTTAGTGCCGATATCTTGAACGGTTTCAACAAATTACGTCATTCCATGGAATCTTCCATCAAATCAACCGACGACCGTACGGATGATATGATGAAAACATTTGAAGCAGCATACAACAAGGACGAAGGCGGAAAGGCAAAATATGGTCCTTGGTTGGAGATTGCTCGCAGTAACAAGAAGATGAGCGATGATTTGTATAACTACATTGAGCAATTCAAATTAGACATTGTTAATATGGTAGAAGGTACAGAATATACTTCTATGCCCGAAGAGATTAAGAATGGTTCCGATACAAACAAACCTCATCAGTATGCCATCAACGAGAAAGACCCCAGCGGACGTACTCATGCACAAGAGTTCCGCGTACGAATGGACGCGTATCGTCAATACCTGTCGTCTGCTGATTCAGAGTGCATTCAAGGCAAGATGCGCGATGTTCAATTTGCTCATGAATGGGAGCAGAAATGCGCCATGTGCAATACACTGTTCTCAACAGGAACCGTAACCAACGAAGAAGGAGAGTCGATTCCTTGGGAGCAATCCATATTTGAGGAAATGCCTGCCGGTGCCGTATTCGCATTGCTAACTAAATATCAAAGTGACATCCGTATGGCAGAGAACGACTGGCTGACTTTCTGGTACAAGACTGCCGGTTCGTCTGACTTCGTGATTAACTCCGTGCAAGCATTGATTTTGCCTGACAATGGAGAGTATATTATGCAGGGTAACCACTACCGCGCACGTATCGTGTCGGCAGCGGTAGATACCACCAACCTCCCAATGGTATATATCAACGGTCAGGAGTATGCAGATGGCGTTTACGATTTGGTTGCCAATCAAGTCGGCCAGCACACTTACAGCGGTTATATGTTAATGCCGGGTGACACAACCCACTATACCTTTACAGGTCAATATACGGTAGGTGCACCGTCTGCCTCCATTTCAAACGTGGACATGAATACTATCTATACCGGATACGAGAACAAATTTAATATTTCTGTTCCCGGTATGGGAGGAGATAAAATCCGTGTAAGTGCGACAGGTGCTTCTGTATCACAGAAAGGCGGTTTATATATCATCAAACCTAACGAAGGTGCCAAAACCGTTAAAATCTCCGTTTCTGCGGAAATTGACGGTAAGGTATCGCTTATGGGATCCAATGAATATAAAGTTAAGCCCCTTCCGAAACCGAGTGCATTCCTCATTTCAGGATCTGAGACCTATGACGGTACAGCCAAAATCGGTTTAAAAGCCTTGAAGAGTGGCGATGCTCACCTTGAAGCAAGTTATGGTCCGGAAGGTGTCTTGGACTTGCCATTTACCATTGTAAGTTTCGAAATTTATGCCAACGGTCGTTATTTGAAGGCAGAAGGTAATAAATTTAGTGCTGATATGAAGACCGCCATTGGTAAGATGCGTGCAAACGATATCTTGAGTATTATGACCATCAAGTATCGTGAACCAAGCGGAAAGGTTAACACGCTTCCTAACTTGACTCTTGGCTTGAAGTAATAAGCATAATCAAATACCTATAATATGAAAAAATTCAGTGTACTGGTGCTCCTTGCATTTGCGTTTGTGACAGCAGAAGCACAGCATCCAATCAACTCATTCTTTGCTCCGGACGGAACCGTTCGTTTGGAAACAAAAGAATTAAACGAGGCAGCGGACTCTATCGTGAAAATCACTCACCGTACGGAGGATATCGTGTGGAGACGTGACATATATCGCATTGTCGATATGCGTCAAAAACAAAACTTCCAATTGTATTTCCCTATAGAGCCGGACGATCCTACTTATATGAGTTTGTATCGACTTATTGTTGATGCTGTGCAAAACGGGTTGACAATTTTCTACCCGAGTGAGCGTATTTTGAAACCGTTATTGAGCGTGGATAATATCGTTCCGAGAAACAAGACAATTGACCAGTTCGTAGTGGGTGGTATTGGAGAATTGGACCGTGAAGATGAGACATCATACATATTGAACTATGATAGTATCTCTGACCAACTGAGTTTCCAACCCTATAACTATGGGACGTACGTACGCAATCAACTGAAGTACCTTCTTTATGAAGTCGTTTTCTTCAGTCGTGCAACCTCTCGTATGTACCGTAAGATTGTGGCTATTGCACCCCTGCAGCCGGATCAGGCAACCGGCGGACCGGAAGAACCGGCACGTTTTATGAGAGAATCCGTTAAATTCTGGATGCTATATGATGAACTGCGCCCGTACTTGGCTGCCCATTATATGATTCCGACTCAAAATGAATCCAAACGCGTTACGTTTGAGGAATTTTTCGAGAAACGTCTGTTCTCCAGTTATATTGTGGGAGAAGGTAATATGTACAACCGTATGATTCTTGATTATTGCTTGACAGAAAAAGATGCTAAGCAAGAACAGGCACGTATCGAGTACGAATTATTAACCTTCGAACAAGACTTGTGGGAGTACTAAAACAATACCGAGAAAAGGGCAGGCAAATGCCTGCCTTTTTTCGGTTGTAGCCTTAAGAAAAAGTAGTAATGAAGCATCGGTTCTTTAACATGTATCTTACCACCACCATCAGTGTGGCGTTGGTGCTGTTTTTGATGGGGTTGGAATGTGTGGTTTCGTTATCGACACACCAATTGATTCAGAAGTTGAAACAAAATGTCGCCCTCACTATTATTCTTGAGAACAACACAGATTCCACTCAGATACGGCGTTTAGGTACTATTTTAGAAGCGACACCTTATTGCTATGAACTGCACTATATTTCCAAAGATCAGGCTTTGGAAGAGCATATACGCTCCCTCGGTGAAGATCCGGTAAAGTTCTTGGGATATAATCCCCTGTCCAATAGTTATGAACTTAATCTGATGGCAGAATATGCAAATGAGGATAGCATAAAAAACATTAAAGCCGATTTGGAATCTTTACCGTATATCAAACACATTAATCACCCGCAAAACATTGTATCTGTGTTAGATGTACATTTGGGTGAGATAAGCCTTGTTTTGATTGCTGTCGCCTTATTGCTCCTGTTAATATCGTTTGCGTTAATTATCAATACAATCCGGCTACACGTTTACAGCAAACGTTTTCTTATCAACACCATGCGTTTGGTAGGAGCAACCCCTTGGGTTATCCGCGCTCCGTTTATCCACCGCAATTTATTATTAGGCTTTGAGGCGGGAATCATTGCGTTGGCGTTATTGACATCGGCATTGTATTACGTGCATTTCCGTTTAGGTTTTTGGCTCATTGATTTGACATGGACAAATATCCTGTTTATTGCATTGGTGGTGTTAATAGGCGGGGAACTGATAACATGTGTGGCTTCTTTGGTAGCCACCGGCAAATATATACGAATGAAAACAGATAAGATGTATGAAATATAACATGGATAAAATCAACTTGGTTTTAATCGCTCTATCCACGTTGATTATCGTAATTGGCTTGTTTTTAATGGTAGGAGAGCCCAGCGGAGCAACAGAATATAACCCTGACATTTTCTCCACGCGCCGTATTACAATCGGCCCGATGATTAGTTTGGGCGGCTTTGTATTGATGATTATAGCGATACTAAAAAAGAAAAGCAAATGAGTTGGTGGGAAGCACTTGTTTTGGGGGTTATTCAAGGTCTGACGGAATTCTTACCCGTATCCTCATCCGGACACCTGACTATCGGGCAGGCTCTATTGGGAATTGAGTTTCAAGAAGGGGATATGTTATTCTTTGACGTGCTGGTACATGCTGCTACGGTATGTGCCACTTTGTTGGTGCTGTGGAAAGAAATAACTTTTTTGTTCAAAGGTACTTTTTTGACACCGCAGTGGAACGAAGAAAAGATTTACGTAGGTAAGATTATCTTGTCCATGTTGCCGGTTTTTGTTGTCGGCATGTTTTTCAAAGATACCGTAGAAGCAGTATTTGGAAGCGGATTGGCCGTTGTTGGCGTTTGCTTGATGATTACGGCATGTTTATTAACTTTCGCCCAATATGCCCGTCCGCGTCAGAAAGAACAGATAGGCTGGACGGACAGTTTTATAATTGGTGTCAGCCAAGCGTTGGCTGTCTTACCCGGGCTAAGCAGAAGCGGCACAACGATTGCTACCGGTATTCTGTTGGGAAACAAAAAAGAACAAGTGGCTCAGTTCTCGTTCCTGATGGTGTTGGTTCCTATTTTGGGCGAAGCATTCTTGTCCACATTAGACTTGTTGAATGGAGAGGTAGAGACTCACTTGAGTATAACAAGCATCTTGATTGGATTCATAAGTGCTTTTGTAGTGGGTGCAGCGGCATGTAAGTGGATGTTAAGTATTGTTAAACGGCAAAAACTGATTTATTTTGCCATTTACTGCTTATTGATAGGCGGCTTTGCTTTGTGCTATGGACTTCGTTGAAGGGGAAATTATCGGTTTTGACAAACCCTACCGTTGGACTTCATTTGATGTTGTCGGTAAAACGAGATGGCTCTTGTGCCATAAGTTAGGGCGAAAAAAGCTCAAGGTTGGTCATTCCGGAACATTAGACCCGCTGGCTACCGGTGTCGTGGTGGTGTGTACAGGCAAAAAAACCAAACAGATAGACCAACTGCAGCAGCATGACAAGGAATATATTGCCACTCTGCAATTAGGTGCCACAACGCCCAGTTACGACCTGGAAAAAGCGATAGACCAAACATACCCGACCTCTCACATCACGCGCACGCTGATTGACCAGGTAATACCTACGTTCCTGGGGGAACAATGGCAGATACCGCCCGCTTTTTCAGCGGTAAAAGTAGAGGGGAAGAGAGCCTATGAATTGGCACGAAAGGGAGAGCAGATAGAACTGAAACCCAAACTGTTGACCATTGACGAGATTGAAGTGCTGCGTTTTGACGAACAGACTATGCAACTTCAGATACGTGTGGTGTGTTCCAAGGGAACTTATATTCGTGCTTTAGCCCGAGACATCGGGGAACGTCTAAAAAGTGGAGCCCATTTAATTGCACTCAGAAGGACACGGGTGGGAGACATTAAAGTGGAAGATTGTATAAGTTTTGAACAATTCCAAACCTTATTGGACAAAGAAGAACAGATAATTTGATTAGATTATAATATGAATCATTTTGACCAGTACAACATGAAACTCAGTCAGTTCAAATTCCGTTTGCCGGACGAACAGATTGCACAGTTTCCTAATCCTTATCGCGATGAAGCGCGAATGTTGGTTCTGCACCGTAAAAGCGGCGAAATAGAGCATAAACAAGTCAAAGACACCATCTCCTATTTCGGAGAGGGTGATGTTTTTGTCTTTAATGATACCAAAGTTTTTCCTGCCCGGCTATATGCCAAAAAGGAGAAAACGATGGCAAATATCGAAATCTTCCTATTGCGCGAACTGAACCATGATTTGCGTTTTTGGGATGTACTGGTAGATCCTGCCCGAAAGATTCGTATCGGCAATAAACTTTTCTTGGACGAAGACACAACAATCGTTGCCGAGGTGATAGACAACACCACTTCCCGGGGACGTACTTTGCGTTTTTTGACGGACTATGACAATTCGGAATTCAAACAGTATCTGTATAGTTTAGGCAACATGCCTTTGCCCAAATATATCCGCCGTCCGATGGACGAAGAGACCCGACAGGCGTTTGAGGAGGCTTTTCCCGATACAACGGAGAAAGAACTGGACGAGGAACGTTACCAAACTATTTTCGCCAACAAAATAGGGGCTGTGGCTGCTCCTGCCGCTTGTCTGCATTTTTCCAAACATCTGATGAAACGGCTTGAGATTTCCGGAGTTGAACCGCAGTTTGTAACGTCTCATGTGGCATTAGGCAATTTCAAACCCATTGATGTGGAAGACTTGACTAAACATAAAATTGAGTCGGAACAAATATCTATTCCGCAATCGTTGGTAAAAGCCGTAGATAAAGCGCACGCCAACCAAGCGCGGGTTTGTGCCGTCGGAACGGAAGTGATGCGCGCTTTGGAGCATGTGGTCGGCACCAACGGGAAAATAAAAGCATACGAAGGTTGGACGAACAAATTTATTTTCCCTCCCTACGACTTTACTGTGGCTAATTCGTTCTTCGTTAATTTCTACTTTCCTGAATCTTCCCAGATGTTAATGGTGGCGGCTTTTGGCGGATTTGAAAACACCCTGCGTGCTTATCATGAGGCTTTGAAGGAAGGTTATATGTTCGGAGATTACGGAGACGCTATGCTGATTGTGGATTAACCGTTTTTTTCATTGGTTGTCAATATAGAGGATAGTTGGAAAGAAGTACTGCAACCGGAATTTGATAAACCGTACTTCGAGATGCTCACATCTTTTGTTCGACGTGAGTACGCTACCAAGCAGTGTTTTCCTCCCGGACCGCTTATTTTCAACGCCTTTAACTCGTGCCCTTTTTCTATGGTGCGCGTAGTTATTATCGGTCAAGACCCCTATCATGATGTCGGACAAGCACACGGGTTGTGTTTCTCTGTCAATGAGGGCATTGCTGTTCCGCCGTCGTTGGAAAATATCTATAAAGAGTTGAATCGGGATTTGGGCAAACCTATCCCTGCCGGTGGCAATCTGCAACATTGGGCAGACCAGGGGGTGCTGATGCTTAACGCCACCCTGACGGTAGAAGCGCATCACCCGGGAAGCCACCAGAACAAAGGGTGGGAAGAATTGACTGACGCTGCCATTTACGCGCTTAATCAGCGGCGCGAACATATCGTTTATATGCTGTGGGGCAGTTATGCCCAACGCAAAGGACAATATATCGACCGCCGGAAGAACTTGGTTTTAACGGCTCCTCACCCAAGCCCCTTGTCCGCTTATAGAGGTTTTATTGGCTGCGGACATTTCTCAATGGCGAATAATTACCTGGTTCAACAGGGTCAATCTCCAATTAACTGGTAACATGAAAAGACTGCTGCTAATAGATGCCTACGCGATGATTTATCGCGCTTATTATGCCTTTATCCGCGTTCCCCGGATGAATTCAAAAGGAGAAAACACAAGTGCCGTATATGGTTTTGTGAATACTTTGGAAGACCTCTTGAAGAAAGTAAAACCCTCTCATGTGGGAGTTGCTTTTGACCCTCACGGTCCCACCTTCCGCCACGAAGCCTATCCGCAATATAAAGCCCAACGCGAAGAAACGCCGGAAGATATACGCCGTTCCGTCCCGATTATCAAGGATATTCTTTCCGCAATGAATATCCCTGCTCTGGAAGTGGCTGGGTTTGAGGCGGACGATGTGATAGGTACCTTGGCTAAAAAAGCCGAACTTGCCGGCTACGAAGTGTATCTCGCTACTCCGGACAAGGACTACGGGCAGTTGGTAACACCCCATATCTTCCAATACCGTCCTCGGCATACAGGCGGCTTTGAACAACTGGGACCGAAAGAAATATGTGCCAAATACGGGCTCCAGAACACAACACAAGTGATTGACTTATTGGCACTAATGGGAGATTCAAGTGATAATATACCCGGTTGTGCCGGCGTGGGGGAAAAAACGGCGGTGGCACTCCTGCAACAATTCGGAACGGTCGAACAACTGTTGGAACGCACCGACGAACTGAAAGGTGCCTTAAAAACCAAAGTAGAGAGCCAGAAAGAAGAAATACGTTTCTCTAAGTTCTTAGCCACTATCCGCACCGATGTACCCGTCGAACTGGAGGAGGAACAGTTAGTGACAAAAGAGAAAGACTGGTCTCGTTTGACCCCCCTGTATCAAGACTTGGAATTTAATTCATTCATCAAAAAAGACACGAAACCTGCTGCACCCAAAGTTGGTAAAAAACCGAAAGCCGAAGAAGCAACGTTGGACCTGTTTGCCACGCTGGAGGAAAGCCCCGACGAGACCGAAGTGGCAAGTTTTGATACCGTCGAGAACCGGTTATGCGCCTATCTGCTTAATCCCGAAGTATCCTTCAATCCTCATGTCGAACCCGATTGGCAGGCGTTAAAAAACGATACCGCCCTGTGGACTTTGTATAACGAAGTCGAACTGCCCTTAGTGCAGGTCCTCCGTGAAATGGAGCAGACCGGAGTGCGCTTTGACACCGCTATTCTCAAGCAGGCAGAACAGGAATTAGGCAAAGAATTAACCGTCTTGGAGGAGAGCATATACGACTTGGCAGATGAGATTTTTAATATCAACTCCCCCTCGCAAGTGGGTGACATTTTATTTGATAAACTACACCTGAACAAGAATGCCAAGAGAGGCTCCAACGGCAAATACTCCACCTCGGAGGAAGTGCTGTTGGGCATCAAGGACAAACACCCCATCGTGGGCAAGATTTTGGACCAGCGCGAGTTGAAAAAACTTATTTCCACCTATATAACTACCCTCCCCTCTTACATCAATCCCGAAACAGGCAAGATTCACACCACGTATAACCAAACCGTTACGGCTACGGGGCGGCTGTCTTCGTCCAATCCCAATATGCAGAACCTGCCTGTCCGTTCGGAGCGCGGTCAGTTGATACGCCGTGCCGTGATTGCAGACCCCGGCTGTGTCCTTCTGAGTGCCGACTACTCGCAAATCGAATTGCGCCTGATGGCGCACATGTCGCAGGACCCGCACCTGATAGACGCTTTCCTGCAAGGACAGGATATTCACGCCGCCACCGCTGCCAAGATATACCGTAAAGACATTGCGGATGTCACCAAAGAGGAACGACGGCGAGCCAAAACCGCCAATTTCGGTATCATATACGGCATATCGGCTTTCGGGCTGGCACAACAGTTGGATTGTCCACGCAATGATGCCAAACAACTGATAGAAGGCTATTTTGAAGCTTTCCCGAAAGTAATCGATTTTATCGAATCGCAAAAGATTATCGCACGGGAAAAAGGATATGTCGAGACGCTGTTCGGACGGAAACGTTACCTGCCTGATATTCTGAGCCATAACTCGGTGGTTCGCAGTTTTGCGGAACGTAATGCGGTCAATGCCCCTATTCAAGGTACGGCAGCCGACATAATCAAAATGGCTATGGTCAATATATCCAAACGGTTGAAAAACGAACATTTTGGCGCAAAGATGATTATGCAAGTACACGATGAGTTGAATTTCAATGTACCTGAAAATGAAATAGATAACGTTCGTGCGCTCGTAATCGGTGAAATGCAGAATGTCGTACATCTGTCCGTACCTTTGATAGCCGAAAGCGGCGTAGGTAAAAACTGGCTGGAAGCGCATTAGGCAGTTGATAGTTGATAATTGATAGTTGATAATTGATAGTTGAATGGAAAAAGCGATATTGATAGGACTGATTACTCCGGAGCAGCCGGAAGAAAGAACAAACGAGTACTTGGACGAATTGGCTTTTTTGGCTGATACACGTGATATTTCACCCGTCAAACGGTTTGTGCAACGGCTCAACACTCCTGACACCAACAGTTATGTCGGGTCCGGCAAGTTGCAAGAGATACGCAACTTCATTATCCATCACCAGAACGACGAGGACGGACCGATAGATCTTGTTATCTTTGACGACGAGTTATCCCCCCGACAACTGCGTAATATAGAACGCGAACTCAATTGGCGTGACACCCCAAAAGACCGTTGCGAAATACGCGTCATGGACCGCACAATATTGATTCTAGAGATTTTTCTCCAACGCGCACAAACCAGTTATGCCAAGACACAAGTGGAAATGGCACACTTGCAGTATATCCTGCCGCGATTGACACGAATGTGGACTCACTTGGACCGGCAACGCGGTGGCGGAGGCACCAACCGCGGTACGGGAGAGACACAGATAGAAGCCGATAAACGTATTATCGGTCAGCGCATTGCACTACTTCGAGAGGACCTGAAACGTATCGACCGGCAAATGGCAACCCAACGGCAGAACAGAGGCAAAATGGTACGTGTCGCCCTGGTGGGATACACCAATGTCGGCAAATCAACCATGATGAACCTGCTGAGCAAATCAGATGTTTTTGCCGAAAACAAACTCTTCGCCACATTAGATACAACTGTCCGCAAAGTCACTATCGACAACCTACCCTTTTTGCTGAGCGACACGGTAGGTTTCATTCGTAAATTGCCCCATCATTTGGTGGAGAGTTTCAAATCGACTTTAGACGAAGTTCGGGAAGCCGACCTGCTGATTCATGTGGTGGACATCAGTCACCCTAACTTTGAAGAGCAGTACAATGTGGTTAATCAGACGATAGCCGACATCTGTAACGAAGACAAGCCTACCATTGTCGTTTTCAACAAGATAGATGCTTTTACCTACACGCCGAAAGACGAGGACGACCTGACTCCGCCGACCCGTGAAAATATGTCTTTGGAAAAGTTACAACATACTTGGATGGCCAAACTCCGAAATGACTGCATTTTTATTTCTGCCGTGCAAAAGGAAAACATTGATTCGCTTCGTGCCCTTATGTACGACCGTATCAAAGCCATTCATATTCAACGTTACCCCTACAACGACTTTTTGTTCCAAAAATACGACTAACGTCTTACGGCAGACGGAATTGCCGATTGTTCCATAATTTATTTTCCGTTCTGCATGTATTTGCGCGTATAGACAATGAATTCCGCCAAGAATGCGACGGTAACCAAACCGGCTATGCCGTACGCCAACGGACGCGATTCGGGCGGGAAATGCAGTCCCTCCGGTGCTATCAGTATATACGAAGCACTGACCATCGTCATGAACAATGCCGGAATCATGGCTATCAGATAACCGTACTGACGCAGGTTGGGACGGTCCTCATGATGGAAAAGGCGGTAGATAAGCAGATGATATTTCTTCGTGCAACTCTGCTTGAACAGGAACACCGCCCCTGCCCACAACGTGAAGACAGCCAAAGTCTGATTCGTCCACGCAAAGTAACGCCATACAACGTTAAAATCAACGAAGAGCATACTGAATACGCATATAAACAGCGGTATAGCTATCCAAAGACGATGCCGGATAGGTTTCTGATTTAAATTCAGGAAATCCGCCACAATGAGTCGCGCCGAACGCAGTGCCGTGTCTCCCGATGTGATAGGCGCGGCAATAACACCTATTATCGCCAATAAACCACCTATCGTTCCCAACCACGAGCGACTGATGATGTCCACCACCAGGGCGGCTATATTCTCCCCCTTATGTTCTGCTGCAAAAGCTTGCAAACCGTCTATGCCATATAAGCCCTTCTCGGGGTCGGCAAAGAACGTGCCGGCTGCTGCTGCCCAAATAAGTGCCAAGATACCTTCTGCCACCATAGCACCATAGAAAATAATACGTCCCTGACGTTCGTTGGTCACGCAACGTGCCATGATAGGCGACTGTGTACCGTGGAAGCCCGAGATGGCACCACAGGCTATGCTGACAAACATCATCGGGAAGAGGGGCAAACCGTTCGTTTGGCGGTTATAGAGCCCGTCGGTCAGTTCGGGCATTTCGCTACTATGCCAACCTAACATAATAACCATGATTCCCAACCCCATAAAGAGTAACACACCGCCGAAAATGGGGTAGAAACGGCCGATTAGTTTATCTACCGGCAACACGGTGGCACACACATAATAGGCAAAGATAATGCACACCCACACAATAGGTAAGGTCAAATCAGCACGGGGGAATGTGCCTAACTGATACCCGTCTTCTGCAATAGTCAGTCCAGCAAAAGGCTGCCACGTGGCGAAAGGACATAATCCCTGAAGCAAAGTGGCAGGACCCGAGAGAAAGGTAGTGGTCAGCAGTATGAGTAGCACCAACGAGAGAATACGCATAAACACCTTGATACCGTGTCCTAACTCGTCGCCCACTATATCCGGCAACGAGGCACCGCCTTTGCGAATAGACAGCATACCTGACAAGTAGTCGTGAACGCCACCGGCAAAGATAGTTCCAAACACTATCCAGAGGAACGCTGCCGGACCAAAGAAGATACCCATAATAGCACCGAAGATGGGACCTAATCCTGCTATGTTCAGAAATTGCACCAAGAAGATACGCCACGGACTCATCGGTACATAATCCACGCCGTCCGTCTTGGTCAACGCGGGCGTTTTGGCATTAGGCTGTACACCAAACACTTTTTCTACAAAAGCTCCATACAGGAGGTAACCGATTATCAGGGCTACGAGGGCAATTAGAAATGTAATCATAATTTTTGTTTATAAACGGACTGCAAAGATACAAAGAATTTTTGGAATATGCAAATTTTAGTTTGTGCTTGGTTATCAATCTTGCAAAAATATGAATTTATTTGCAGATATGAAAATTTTTTAGTACCTTTGTGGGCAAAAAACAGGAAATAATACAAGTGTTTTTATAGCAAATCGACCAATTTTTAGAAAAAACGCAAGTAATATTTTGATATTTCAATTGTTTTCACTATCTTTGCACTTTCAAAAAATGCGTATGTATTCAAAATTTGTAAATACATAGTTCTGCTATGGAGGTTTTAAGAGATAGATATGTAAGCCAATTATTAGAAAGACGGCACAATGGTTTGGTAAAAATCATTACCGGAGTTAGACGGTGTGGTAAATCTTATCTGTTGTTCAATTTATTCAAAAATAAGTTATTGGCCGAAGGAGTTCCTGCTAATCACATTATTAGCATTGCCCTTGATGATTTTGCAAATGAGTCCTATTTAGATCCACATAGGTTATATGATTATGTCAACAAATGGCACATGGACTAATATACCACCGCTAAACGTTATCTCCGCCAACTAACCGCCTTCGGTTATTTGGAGCAAAAAGGTGCTAACCGCAATCGCTCATATAAAAAGAAATAAACGGCATCGTATCGCCTTTATCAAATCAACCCATTAGGACACGCCATCAATAGAAAATAGGGATAACATGGGGACAAACGTCCTCTTCCACCCCCTAAAAAAGCGGTACTTTTGCATTGTTATTCAACAACGAATAGCAATGCATTTTTGTATCACTTAAATGTTTTCTATTATGGCAAAGAAAAAGAATTTTGCACAACTGCAACAGGCACTGTTTACGAGAAGACGAGTGAGGAGCAACTGCTGCCTGTTTATTACGAGCCTGCCACCAAAGATACCCCCAATGCCGTCTTCCGCACCGCTGCCGAAATCAGTGCCCGATTGTCCTTTTTGGGCAATATACGGCAACCGATGGAATTGAGACAATTAGGAAAACTCATGTCAGCAAAAGGATTTGTTCAAGTGCGTGTAGGACATAGTGGAAAAAGAGGGCATATAGTATCCGAACTCACTAATAATAAGGAGAATATGTGTGAAATAAAGTCTGAATTAGTCACAACTACATGCTGACATGCTGACATTGCTGACATATAAATCTATGTCTTTTCCTAAATTTAGTTGACAGTTTTTATCCTTAATTTCCTAAAAATATTG
>JAKSMY010000030.1 GCA_024400275.1 Paludibacteraceae bacterium
GTCAGTTTTTTAAGTCCAAATCATCACTATCCTATGAGTATACGATGAGTATAGGATGAGTATAGAATGAAAGAGCCGGAGTGCAGAGCGCATTTCGGCTCTAAATCTTAATAATCGTAATATCCGGCTGCTGATAGCACTCCAATCGTTGGGAAAAATGCTTCAGATGGGCTGAAAGTGTCGGTCAAGTGTCGACCGAGTGTCGACCGACCCTCGACACCCCCCCAGCCCCCTCGGTAAGGGGGAGAGGAGAGTTTAGAGGACGGCGCAAGCGCCTAAGCGCCATTGATGTTCTGCTGTGCAGATTGTTGTAGCGCTGACGCGCTTGTTGTAGCGGCAAGCCGCTTGATAGGACGGCAGCCTTGCTTTAGTTTTTTTAAAATCTTACTAAAATCTTTGCTTAAAACCGGGTTGACGATACACTTCTTTATTTCGCTTACGCTCAGAAATCTGGAGAAAATCTAAAAGAAAATCTACAAAGAAAAAACTAACTCATAAATCTTAATTGAATAAGGACCTGTTAAACTTGCTAAACCTGTTAAACTTGCTAAACCTGCTAAACTTGTTAAACTTGTTACAAAAAAATTTGCATATCCCAAATTTTTTCCGTACCTTTGCAGTCTAATTTGGAAAAATAGGCAAATAATGGATAAACACACTTGGATTGGTTTCCTACTGATAGCCGCAATTATCGTAGGTTTTTCGATGCTCAATCGCCCGAGCAAGGAGCAGTTGGCAGAGCGTCAGCGTATTAACGACAGTATTCGTGTAGCCCAACAGATGGAGTTGGCGGCAGCAGCCGAAGCGGAGCATATACAGAATATACAGAGCAGCACAGATACGCTGAGCGACGAAATCAAGTCCGCCCAGTTGACAGCCGTATATGGACCTTTTGCCCCCTCTGCACAAGGTACGGACGGCGAGACAATTTTAGAGAACAGCAAACTGCGTCTGCACATTGCCAACAAGGGCGGCCGTATCGCGCGCGCCGAATTAAAGGAGTACAAAGCGTACGGAGATACTGTCAATCCGCTTATGCTGTTTGGCGAAGACGAGAGCGATTTGACATTTACTCTTGTCACTGCCAATAACCGCATTTTATCCACCCACAACCTGTATTTTGAACATGTAACGGCATCGGCATCGCCGCAAGGACAATGTATCATGCGCCTGAAGACCGACGTGGAAGACGCATACATCGATTTTGTCTATACGCTGCCGGAAGACGAGTATATGTTTGATTTTACCATTGTTCCCCATAATGCCCAAATGGTGCTGGCGCAGAATGTCAATTCGTTGGAGATGCAGTGGAACCAGTCTATCCTGCAACAGGAACGCGGTCGTAAGTTTGAGGAACGTTATTCGCGCCTGCAATATATGACCGTCGGTTTGGAGCAGGAACGCATGTCCGAAGCCAAGCACGACACGCAGCGCGAGAGTGCCAAAGTCCGTTGGATAGGGTATAAAGACCAGTTCTTCTCCACCGTGATGATTGCCAACGATGCTTTTAGTTCGTCCGAGTTCGAGTCCGTTCCGGGCGAGTCGTTCACCCGCTATATCAAGCATTACAACACCAAGACGAACGTGGCATTCGATTTGACGGGTCAGACCCTGACCGGTTTCCGTTATTTCATGGGTCCGAATAACTATAATCTGCTGAAAGCCTACGACAAGGAAGCACCCGACGAGTTGCATAAGTTGCATTTGAAGGAGTTGGTGCTGCAAGGTTGGCGTATTATTATCTGGATTAACCAGATATTCTCGTTCCCTGTTTTTGACCGGCTGCTGCGCTTTGGTCTGCCCATCGGTTGGGTTATCCTGCTGATGACGTTTATTATCAAGATGATTATCCTGCCTTTCGTGTTTGCATCGTATCGCTCCAGTGCCAAGATGCGCGTGCTCAAACCGCAGATAGACGAGATAAATGCCAAATACCCGATGGACAAGATGCAGGAGCGTCAGCAGGCTACGATGGCTTTGTACCGCCGTGCCGGTGTAAGTCCCATGTCCGGCTGTCTGCCTATGCTTTTCCAGATGCCTATCTTGATGGCGATGTTCTGGTTCTTCCCCATTGCCATTGAGTTGCGTGGCCAGTCCTTGTGGTGGGCGGAAGATTTGTCGGCATACGATGCTATCTTGACGTGGGGACATCATATCCCTCTCTTCGGAGACCACTTGAGCCTCTTCTGCCTGATTATGACCGTTGCCAACTTGGGGTACACCGTCATCACCATGCAAAGCCAAGCCACCGACCCGAATATGAAGTTTATGAAGTACATGATGTACCTGATGCCGATTATGTTCCTCTTTATCTTCAATGATTATGCGGCAGGCTTGAGTTTCTACTATACTATTTCGTTAGGTTTCACCATCTTGCAAACAATGATTTTCCGCTGGACTACCAACGATGCCGAATTATTGGCGCAGATGGAAGAGAATGCCAAGAAAAAAGCCGGCAAGCCCAAATCGGGTTTTGTGGCGCGGTTGGAGAAAATGCAGCAGGAGCAGATACGTATGGCGCGCGAGAACGCCAAGGCTCAAGCCAAGAAATACCGTTAAAATGAAGATTATTCTGATAGGTCAGGGCAATGTGGCTACGTCTTTGTGTGCAGCCTTTACGGCAAAACATATAGACGTACAGGCCGTGTCGTCCCGCACCGGGTTGGACCACCTTCCTGTTGCCGACTGCTATATCTACGCCGTCCGTGACGAGGCTTTGCAGGAAGTGATAGACAAGGTGCATACGGAACGCAGATGTCTCCACCTGCATACATCGGGCACGATGCCCCTGTCTGTGTTCGGCGCGGATAAACCGCATTGCGGCATTTTCTATCCGTTCATGACGTTTAGCAAAGCCAAACCGATAGAGGATTTTTCGGAGATACCTGTTTTCTTCGAGGCGCACGCCATAGACGATGTCAGTGCCATCTATTCGTTGGCGTTGCAACTGACATCGCATGTGTTTGAGGCTACTCAGCATGACCGTGAGCGATTGCATGTGGCAGGTGTTTTCTGCAATAATTTTACCAATCTGATGTACCGTTTGGCAAAGGAGCAGTTGCAGGATACGCATATTCCTTTTTCCGCTTTGCTGCCCTTGATAGACGAGACGGCACGCAAGGTACACACCATGACTCCCGAAGACGCACAAACAGGACCTGCCCGTCGGAAGGACGAGCAGGTAATGGAGCATCATATATCTCTTTTAGCAAACGACGAAATGCGTTCGCTTTATAAGACACTCAGCGGACTTATTTGAACATTTGCAGCAGGCTGGTAACGTCACCGGCAACCGATTTGACTGCCGTTGCCTTTTCGGCTGCACTTTCCAATTTCTCGGTATCGATATTGGTAACGATGTCGTTCAATTGGGTTGTAACGGTGTTGGATAATTGTTCCGTTACGAGATTTTCGGAACCGGAAACCAGACCGCTTGCAAAACTTGTCCAATAGGTTTTGTCTTGGGCTTTTTCTTTAAGATTCTTGCAACTGTTTACCAAACTGATGGTGTTGAGAATAGTCATAGGATCTTTGTAATTAAAACTGCCCGTTTCTTTGTAACCGGTGTATAAAGCGCGAAGGGCTTTACCGGCGGCTTTACCATCTGCATTGGTTGCGGGTGCCGCAGTAGTGGTGGTTGTGGTTGTGGACTTAGAACCTCCAAACAGGCTCTTCAAATCAAAGGAGCAGAGTAGCATCATGGCTGCTAAACCACAGAGAAGTGCTTTTTTCATACGTGTAAAAATTTATTATTGGGTTGTTTTTTGCATTTGCGACCGCAAAAGTACTATTTTTTTTTGAGATAAGCAAATTTTTTGCAGATTATTTGCTCATACCAAAAATATTTTATATCTTTGCAGTACGAAAACGGAAAATGAATATGGTACAAGTTCAATTGATTGACCGCATTTGCTTCATTGAGATGAAGAACTCAGAACATTTTAATTGCCTGAGTACGGAGATGTGCGATGAGATAGCGGAGGCATTGGACAAAGCCTATGCTTCCGAATGTGTCGGCGTAGTGCTGAAAGCGGAATGTCGCCGCGGCGTATGGAGCGCAGGGCACGATATACGCGAATTGCCGCAGGACGGCAACGACCCCTTGGACTACGATGTGCCGATGGAACATCTGTTGCGTAAAGTGCAAGATGTGCCTATTCCCGTTATTGCCTGTGTCAGCGGTACGGTGTGGGGAGGAGCCTGCGATTTATGTATTAGTTGCGATATGATTGTAGCAGCCGATAATGCCACCTTTGCCATTACGCCCGCCAAAATCGGCATACCCTACAACGCTTCCGGCATTATGCACTTTATCAATCAATTAGGTATCAATAAGGCGCGTGAGATGTTCTTTACCGCTGCACCTATTACGGCGCAAGATGCGTTGAACGTGGGCTTCGTCAATCAAATCGCCCCTATTGACGAATTGGACAAGATGCTGGAGGAGAAATTTCTTATGCCCCTTCGCCGCAATTCTGTAGTCAGCATATCGGCTATCAAGCGGCAATTCCGTATCTTGAGCCGGGCGGCAACCGTTATTTCGTCCGAGAGTTTTGAACGTATTAACTCTTACCGCAAGAAAGTTTATCAAGGTGAGGATTACAGGGAAGGAATCAATAGTTTCCTGGAAAAGCGTGTACCCGAGTATAAAGGGAAAGCGTTTGATTTAGATATGTTAAACTAATTACAATTCATTATGAAAAAACAGATGTTTTTAGTATCAGTAGCCGTAGTGGCTCTGTTATGCGGATGTTGTAAACAAAACACTTCGGAGGTTACAACTGATTACCCTGAATTAGACCAATTAGTGACCTACTGCCGCCAATTGCACCCCAATGCTTTTGGCTATCCGGTAAACCAACGTAGTGCCTTGCACGAATTTTACAAGTGGTATGTCAGTACCGGCTTGGACACCATCAACATGAATAACGTAGGTGACCCTTGGGGGAAAAGTTCATACTTGCTGGGCACCCATTCGTTTGAAGTGGAAGTGATGGAGTTCTTTGGTCCCTTGTATGGCTTTGAAAAAGACAATCTATGGGGCATTGTGACCAATAGCGGAACCGATGGCAATAACCATGGTATTTATTTCGGAACCAATGTATTACAAATGCAAACCGGAAAACTGCCTATCGTATATGTATCCGACGAAGCGCACTACTCCAACGCCCGTTTATGCGATTTGCAGAACCTCGATTTGCGCCTCATTAAGACCGACAGCATGGGACGTATGTTGCCCGAAGATTTGGAAAAACAATTAGACCCCAAGCGTCCGTGCCTGATTGTTTATGCTATGGGTTCCACGTTCAGAGGTGCTATCGACGATATGGAGGCACTTAATGCTGTACTTGCCAAATATCCCGAGATGCCCGTTTATCGCCACGTAGATGCCGCATTGTTCGGCGGTTACCTGCCGTTTACGCAATACAAAGACATGGTGAATAGCCGGAAAATGAATTTCCAATCTATATCGGTCAGTGGACATAAGTTCTTCGGTATAGACAGCCCAACCGGACTCTTCATCACAACTCGTGAGATTTACGACAACCAATCCAGTTATGATATTCCTTACCTGAACGCTGACATGAAAATGATCAGTTGCTCGCGCGATGCTGTCCAAGCCCTGAAGTTCTGGTGGCTGATTAAGCACGTTGGCGCAGATCAATGGAAAGAACAGGCTACCGCCATGTTGGAGTGCACACAGTATATGAAATCCGAAATGGATAAGATTGGTTGGCCGTGTTGGGCTAACGAATACAGCAATACCGTCTTCTTCCGTCGTCCGTCGCAAGCCGTCGTTGACAAATACAGTTTAGCCAGCGGGTACAACGAACTGTTCGGCGGGGACTTGGCACACGTGGTAGTGATGCAGCATGTCACACACGAAGCCATCGACCGCTTTATCGAAGACCTCAAGAAAGAGTGTAAATAATCAATCTGATTGGGCAAAGTTCTTGTAGAATTCTGTCACAGCCACTACTCCATTCTCCCACACTTCCAAATCCATGGATTCGTTGGGGGAATGGATTGCGTTTGCCTCCAAGCCAAAGCCCATCAGGATCGTTTTTAATCCTAAGACGCGTTCAAAATCGGCAATGATTGGAATACTGCCGCCACGGCGTGCCGCGAGTGGTAGTTTTTTGAATGCCGTTTCAAACGCTTTCTCGGCGGCTATATAAGCAGGAATATCCATGGGGCATACATAACCCTGTCCGCCATGTAAAGGAGTCACTTGCACGCGCACGCCCGCGGGCGCAATCCTATTTATATGTTGTACAAAAGCAGCTGCTATCTCCTCGTTGTCTTGATTGGGCACAAGGCGGCAACTGACTTTGGCGTAGGCTTTCGACGGTATGACGGTCTTGCTGCCTTCACCCGTGTATCCGCCCCATATACCGCATATATCGAAACTGGGGCGGCACGAATTGCGTTCTAAGGTTGAATAACCTTCTTCACCGCTTAGTGCATCTACGTCGATTGCCTCCCGGTAGGCGCGGTCGGAGAAGGGGATAGCCGCAATCATATCCCGTTCACGTTGAGGAATAGGCAGCACTTTATCATAGAATCCGGGTATAGTAACCCGTCCGGTTGAGTCAATCAGTTGGGCCAATATCTCGCACAAGGCATTGGCGGGGTTCTTTACGGCACCGCCAAAGTGTCCGCTATGCAGGTCTCTGTTCGGTCCGGTCACTTCGATTTGCCAATAAGCCAAGCCCCGGAGACCAACTGTCAGAGAAGGTGTATCTTTACCCACCATACTGGTGTCGCTCACTAAGATAATATCCGCTTTGAGCAGGTCTTTATGTTGCGTGATGAACTGCTCCAGCGAAGGTGAACCTATTTCCTCCTCTCCTTCAAAGATAAACTTAACGTGACACTGCATCAGGTTATTACGCACCATATACTCGAAGGCTTTGACTTGAATCATAGCCTGTCCTTTGTCGTCGTCTGCTCCACGGGCATATAAACGTCCGTTGCGGATAGCGGGTTCCCATGGGTCGCTTTTCCACTCGGATAACGGCTCTGCGGGCATTACATCATAATGAGCGTAAACCAGAACCGTTTTGGCATGCGGGTTGGAGCATTGGTATTCTCCGTACACAAACGGGTTGCCCGCCGAGGGCATTGTTCCGGCATGTTGGCACCCTGCTTGCAGCAGCAGTTCCACCCAGCGTTCGGCACAACGTGTCATGTCCGCTTGATGTTCCGGTTGGCAACTGACGGAAGGGATACGAATCAGCGATGCCCACTCGTCCAGAAAACGTGACTTATGGGCGGATATGTATTCTTGAACGGTCATACTATATAATCGATTTAATGGCGTTGATAAAGGTGTAACACTCCTGTTGCGTAATGCATAGAGGCGGCAATAGGCGAATGACATTCATACCCGCAGAGCCGGTGATGATGTGTTTGTCGTATAGCAGTTTTTGCCGGATAGGTGCTACGGGTTCACGGAATTCGATGCCTAACATGAGACCTTTTCCCCGTACTTCCTTAATACGCGGAGAGGCAGGTATATGTTCTTTCAGAAATTCGCCCATTTGTTTGGCATTGTCCATCAGTTTGTCTTCCTCTAACACGTCCAACACACTCAAAGCGGCTGCCGTCAGCAGAGGGCTTCCGCCTAATGTGGTCCCCAAACGTCCTTTTACCGCTTCAAACTGGGGTGCAATCATTACTCCGGCGCAGGGCAGTCCGTTAGCCATCGGTTTGCCGATACAAATCAAATCAGGGTGCAGCCCCATCCATTGGTGAGCGAAGAACTTGCCCGTCCGTCCAAAGCCTGTCTGTATCTCGTCCATAATAATCATTGTTCCGTTTTGGCGGCATAAGGTCTCCATTGCCTGCATGAAATCAAGAGACGGCGTGTGTACACCGCCTGTTCCTTGTATAGGTTCGATAATGACGGCTGCCACTTTTTGCGTCTCCAGTTCTTTGGTCAGTGTAGCCGTATCGTTGATATCGGCAAAGATGACTTTGTGGACACGGTTGAACAGGGACGATATGGAAGGATTATCCGTTACGGCGGCAGCACCGGATGTACGCCCGTGATAGCCGCGCTTGAACGCCAATACACGCTGGCGGCCGGTGTGGAAAGATGCCAATTTGAGTGCATTTTCCACAGCCTCTGCTCCGGATGTGCACATAAACAGGGAGTAATTGTCGTACCCTGTCGTTTTGCCCAATCGTTGTGCTAACTTGTCTTGCAACGGATTATTGAAAGAGTTGCTGCTATAGGTTAACTGTTGCAGTTGGTCGGTCACAGCCTTTATGTATTTGGGGTGGCTGTGACCGATATTCATCACAGCGTTACCGGCATACATATCCAGATATTCCTGACCCTTGTCATCTGTAATCGTGCACCCTTTGGCAGATTTGGGAGTGACATTAAACAAACTGTAAACATTAAATAAATCCATAATTGTATTGTGTATGTATTATAAGCGATTTATAGGTTCTTTGGCAGCGGTGAGGCTGTTGACCAACATTCCGCAAGCGGCTAAGATGTCTTCGCCGCGTGATTTGCGAATAGTTGTTGTAACGCCTTTTTCCGTTAAGTATGTTGCCAGCCATTGCATTTGCTGCTCGTCGGAAGCGGGAAAGTCGGCTTGTCCTCCGTCGTGGTAGCGAATCAGGTTGATTCGGCATTCCAGTCCTTTCAGCAAACGTATCAATTCATTGGCGTGTTTAGGTGTATCGTTGATTCCGCCCCAGCAGATATATTCAAAAGATACGCGCCGCTGATGAGAGAAATCGTATTTCTTTAACAACTCGATGACTTTGTTTATCGCATACGCGCGCTCGGCGGGCATGATTTGTTCTCTTTCTACATGGAACGGATTATGTAGCGAGATAGCCAGATGACAATCGCTTTCGTCCAAATAGCGTTTCAAGCCCGGTAACAGTCCCACTGAACTGACGGTGATGCGTTTGGGAGACCAGGCAGGACCATAGTCGGCTGTCATAATATCCAGGAAACGCAACACATTGTCCAAGTTATCCATCGGTTCTCCTTCGCCCATCAGTACGATGTTGGTCAGTTGTGCGCTTTCAGGAATGGAAAAGACCTGGTTAAGTATATCTGCCGCTGACAGTTGCCCCTGAAAACCCAATGTACCTGTCATGCAGAACTTGCATTTCATTTTGCACCCCGCCTGTGTGCTGACACAAAGAGTTGCTCTGTCTTCTTCAGGAATAAAAACGCTCTCGATATAGTTTGCCGCTACTTGGAACAGGTATTTCTTTGTGCCGTCTTTTGATACGGCTTCTTTCTCGGGGCTGTGCCGCCCTGTTTGGTAATGTGCTTTTAATGCTTCCCTGCCTTTGAGGGATATATCGGTCATCTCATCAATAGACGAAACACGGCGAACGTACAGCCAGTTGGCTAACTGCTTACCGGTATATTTGGGTAAGCCGCATTGTTCTGCTATGGCTTGCAGTTCTGTTAATGTTTTGCCTAAGAGAATATCCATCAATTATCGAATACGATCAGCAGCACGTACTTTCATCTCGTCTTGCAGAATGAGCCGTGTTGCACCCAATGTTAGTATAAAACATATCAGAGGAATACAAATAGCAAAGCAAACGTCCCAATCCAATGTGAGGGAGTCTAATTTGGCGATAGCATGACGTGCCATCCATGTATATCCTGCCAAAATGGCGTAGTAGCCCAGGCACAACATAGCCAGGAATATATTTAGGCGTGCTTGCAAGAGGCGTTTCTTATACAGGAAAATATCCACCAATGCCAAGAGGGGAATGAGTGCAGTAGTAATCAGCAACCATAACGTGCTTGGAAAATGCATGGCGGGTAGTTCCATATATGTCAATTCGGGAGTCATTTCTTCCAATCCGATGGCACTCAAATAGAACATACGCTGTACGGAACAATACTCCGGTGTTGTCAGTTGAAGAACAGAGGAGAAACAAAGGATAACACCTAAGATAACGATTACCAGTAGGTACAAGGTTTGGCGGCGTTGAATCATAATAGTTGGACTTTATTGTTGGTTAATTGATATTTTTCTCCGGTAGCAGGGCAGGTGGCAAAGCCTTGCTCGTCGAATTGCAGTTTTTCGCCGTGTCGGCTTACCCAGCCGATGCGTCGTGCCGGATTACCGGCCATTAAGGCATAATCGGGTACATCTTTTGTTACCACCGATCCGGCACCGATTAGGCAGTACTGCCCTAAACTGTGTCCGCAGACGATAGTGGCGTTGGCACCCACGGAGGCTCCTTGGTGGATTATAGTGGCGCGGTACTCGTCTTTGCGAGATACGGCGGAACGAGGGTTGATGACGTTGGTAAATACCATGCTCGGACCCAAAAAGACATCGTCTTCGCAACGCACACCCGTATAGACGGATACGTTGTTCTGTATCTTACAGTTACGTCCCAATATAACGTCAGGCGAGATAACCACGTTTTGACCGATGTTGCAGTTTTCTCCTATCACGCAATTGGACATGATGTGTGAGAAATGCCATATTTTGGTGCCGTTGCCTATTTGGCAACCGTCATCTACGTAAGATGACTCGTGACACCCCCACACCCCCTCATTGAGGGGGCTATTGTGCAAAATCATTCCATTGCTGTTTTGTTGATTCATATATTTTCGTTATTTATTTTATACAAAATCGCTTTGATTTTACGTTCCACCTCCGCAGAGTCAACCATAACTTCCCTATTATCGAAGCGGATAACTGTAAATCCCAAGTTTTCTAACTGTTGTGTACGCTGTGCATCTTCTATCTTTTGAACCTCGGTATAGTGATAGTCTCCATCTACTTCAATAATTAATTTTTTTGCAAAACACACAAAATCTACTATATATTGATTAATTATGTATTGCCTTCTGAATAGTACACCCAACTTACGTTTTCTCAGTAGTTCCCACATACATTTTTCGGCCTCGGTGGGAAATTGTTTCATTCTGTGTGCATCTTCTTTCAGTAGAGTATATATTCCCGGATCGGCGTAGTTAATCTTGCTTATCATACTCTTTTCTACATCCCCCTTACAGAGGGGGCTTGGGGGTGTCAGAAGAATAATTTTAATATATCGTTTCCGTTCGCGAAAATCAACAGTGCCAACAGCAACCACATTCCTATTTCGTTTGCTTTTTCCAAGAATTTGTCTCCCGGCTTCTTGCCTGTCAGCATTTCGTATAGCAGGAAAAGAATATATCCGCCGTCCAATGCCGGAATAGGCAGGAAATTCATAAATGCTAAAATCAAACTTAGGAAGGCGGTCATATACCAGAATCCGTACCAACTCCATACATTGGGGAACATCGAACCGATGGCACCGAATCCGCCTAACGATTGGGCACCCTCTTTGGTGAACACTAATTTGAATTGCTTGACATACGCCACTAATATATCCCACCCGTGACGTATGCCCGCCGGAATAGACTGGAAGAACGTATATGCCGTGTGCTCAACGTCAAAATAATGCGTCGGACCGAACGGAACCACTCCTATCTGGCAGCGGTCGCCGATAAAAATTGACAATTCCACTCTGCCTGTATCTCTACCGATTGTTATCGGGCAGTCTTCACACGGATGCTTGCGGATTTCCTGCATCGCCATAGCGATACAGGGTGTCGGAACACCGGCAACAGCCACGATAGTATCGCCTTTCAGCACTCCTGCCTGCTCTGCCAAATCTCCCGCGATGGCGGTATCTACCACAAACGGAATATACTCGCTCACCAAAACGAAACGGGATTTTTGATAAGACTTGTCAGCATGCTGTTTCTGCCGTTCCTTACGGTCAAACTCGTTTTGCAGAGCCAGGTAGCGTTTACCCAAATCGTCCGGCATCGTCAGCGAAACCGTATCCGTTCCACGAAGGACCTGAACATCTTTTCGGCCTTCCAAAATTATCCATCGCACTACATCGCTCAAGTCCTGCGGCTCTTCCCCGTTGATGGCAAGTATTTTGTCTTGCTGTTGAAATCCCTCGTTTTCCAATATCTCGGCGTAGTACAGACCTGTCGTCACATTACGCAGGGGCAGCACGTCTGTTCCCCATATATACAGCAACTGCCCGAAGATAATCAAGGCGGCGATGAAATTGACTAAAATACCGCCGATGATTATGCACATGCGTTGCCATACGTTCTTGCTTCTGAATTCCCACGGCTGCGGCTCTGTTTGGGCTATTTGTTCTGCGTTGTGTGTCTCGTCCACCATTCCGGCTATAGCGCAGTAGCCGCCAAAAGGAATCCAACCGATACCCCATTCCGTATTGTCGGGGTGTTGATTCCACTCGTCGTCGCTTTTCTCGTCCGTTGTGGGCTGGAAAAAACGGAAATGCCATTTGCCGTCAAAGTATTTGGCTTTGAGCAGTGAGAATTTCCAGTCGAAGAACATGTAGAATTTCTCCACGCGCACGCCGAACAGGCGGGCGAAGGTAAAATGTCCCAACTCGTGAATGACTACGAGAAAACTGAGGGCGAGTATTAGTTGTAATGCTTGTATCATCTGATTTTGGATTTTGAATTATGCGATTTGCGTCAGTCGGCGTGCTTCCGCGTCCGAAGCCACATAATCTTCGTAAGTCGGTTTTTGTATATAGGTTGTTTTTGCCATCGTATTGGCTATTATGTCGGACATCTCGAGGAATCCGCATCTGCCTTCGCGGAAAGCCAGATTAGCCACCTCGTTGGCTGCATTCAGTATGCACGGCATATTGCCCCCTTTGGAGATAGCCTCGTATGCCAGTCTCAGATTGGGGAACCGTTCCAAATCGGGCTTCTCGAAGGTCAGGTTTTTCAGTTCGGACAGATTGGCTCGCGGAAAATCACTCTCTACGCGGCACGGATAGGTCAGCGCGTATTGAATAGGTAGCCGCATATCGGGTGCGCCTAACTGGGCTTTGATGGCTCCGTCTTTGAATTGGACGGCCGAGTGAATGATGCTTTGCGGGTGTATAAGCACTTCTATCCGGTCGTAGTTAACGCCGAACAGCCACTTGGCTTCAATCACTTCAAACCCTTTGTTCATCATGCTGGCGGAGTCAATCGTTATTTTGGCACCCATAGTCCAGTTGGGGTGTTGAAGGGCTTGTGCGGCTGTTACCGTACGCATCTGCTCCAAACTGTATGTGCGGAACGGCCCGCCGCTGGCTGTCAGCAGTATTTTGTCTATCGGATTTCGTTCTTCGCCCGCCAAACTTTGGAAGATAGCACTATGCTCACTGTCAACAGGCAGAATAGGAGCGTGGTAACGTTGTGCCAAGTCGCAAATGATTTCGCCTGCCACTACCATCGTCTCTTTGTTCGCCAGGGCGATGGTCTTGCCTGCTTTTATGGCCTCCATCGTGGGTTTCAGTCCTGCATAACCTACCATGGCAGCCACTACCACATCAATAGACGGCATTGTCACCATATCGGCTATAGCCTGTGCGCCTGCCCACACTTTGCAGGGTATATCCGCCAAGGCTGCTTTTAGTTCATCGTATCGGCTTTCATCGGCTATGCAGACCACTTCGGGGTGGAAGAGACGTGCCTGTTCAATCAGTTTATCTACACTGTGGTTCGCCGAGATAGCATACACCTCAAAGCGGTCAGGGTTCTGCCTCACTACATCTAAGGTTTGCGTTCCGATAGAACCTGTACTGCCTAATATTGCTATTCTTTTTATCATTTTCTTTTATACATCCCCCTTATCGAGGGGGCTTGGGGGTGTTTTTGGGGTGTCAAAATACGATTATTTCCTCCGGGTTGATGGCAACGCCGTCTTTCCATAGTTCAAGCGAGATAGGTAAGCCGTCACGTACCATTCCGAATGTTTCTCCGGCGCGTAGCACATCGCCTAACTGCTTGGTCATATACCCCACATTCCGGTATATACTGAGATAATTCGCATGTTGCAGCATAACCAGACAGGTCTGGTCATCTTCTTGTTTCACCAGTACGATTGTTCCTGCCAGTACAGCCGTCACGTTTTCTTTGTTGGGAGTTTGGATAGTTACGCCGTAATGACCTTGGGCGGGGTTAAACGGTTCTGTTACCACGCCATGTACGGGGCTGAACATCGTTATGATGGTTGATGTGTTTTGTATGTCAAACAGTTGCAGATAGTCCCGTCCTTTCTGTTCGTACTGGTCCACAAACTCTTCTGTCGCTTCGCGTTTGGCTTGCAGCAATTCCGTTTGGAAAACCAACTGCAGGGAATCGATGGGGGGTATCGAATCCGAACTGACTTCTCCGGCTGTTATGTTGCGGATGACGTCCAAGTACTGCCGTTGAAGTTGTATGACGGTAGATAAGGAATCCAGCCGTTGTGATTCGGTCATCAGTTGTTCCCGCAGGTTCTGGTTATAGCCGGGCAGGATAGAGCGAACGGGCGTGTAGATAATGGCAAAGGACAGAATGGCGACCGTTGTGGCGAACATCAGCACCAACACGATAGTCAGTCCTAAAGCCGACAGGCGGAACGACCATAGTTCATTCAGACTTTGGTCATCTACCACCGATATACGGCGACGGATTTTTAACCTATGCCAAAACGATTGCTTCTCCATCAATCCAATATGCTGCAACCGGTGCAGGGCTTTAGTTGTTTGAAGAAATCATTGCCTTTATCATCTACCAGGATGAAGGCGGGGAAGTTCTCCACTTCGATTTTCCAGATAGCCTCCATGCCCAATTCGGGGTATTCGACACATTCGATACTCTTGATGTTTTCCTGTGCCAATATGGCAGCGGGACCGCCTATGCTGCCGAGGTAGAAACCGCCGTGTTTTTGGCAGGCGTTGGTCACGTCTATCGAACGGTTACCTTTGGCAAGCATGATGAGCGAGCCTCCTTTTTCCTGAAATTCATCTACGTACGGGTCCATTCGTCCCGCTGTGGTGGGACCCATACTGCCGCATGCCATTCCGGCAGGGGTCTTGGCGGGACCGGCGTAATAGATAGGGTGCTTCTTGAGGTATTCGGGCATGCTCTCGCCTGCGTCCAGACGGGCTTTTATCTTGGCGTGCGCTATGTCACGGCCCACGATAATGGTTCCGTTTAGGCTGAGGCGTGTGCCGATAGGGTATTGGGTTAATATCTTGCAAACGTCGGCCATCGGCTGGTTGAGGTTCACTTGAACGGCATCGCCTTCTCCGGCTTGGCGCAACTCGGCGGGAATGAGCGAACCCGGGTTGGTGTCCATCTTTTCAATCCAAATGCCGTCTTTGTTGATTTTGCACTTGATGTTGCGGTCGGCTGAGCAACTGACACCCAAACCGATGGGGCAACTGGCACCGTGACGGGGCAGACGTACCACGCGTACGTCGTGCGCCATATACTTGCCGCCGAACTGGGCTCCGAGACCTATTTTGTAGGCTTCTTGCAGCAGGGTCTTCTCCAACTCTATATCGCGGAAAGCGCGTCCCGAGGCGTTGCCCGAGGTGGGGAGGCTGTCATAGTAATGGGTGGAAGCCAGTTTGACCGTCAGCAGGTTTTTCTCTGCCGATGTGCCGCCTATCACGATGGCGATATGGTAGGGCGGGCAGGCTGCCGTGCCCAACGATTTCATTTTCTCCACAAGGAACGGAATCAGCGTGCCCGGGTTTTGTATGCGGGCTTTGGTCTCTTGATACAGGTAACTCTTGTTGGCACTGCCGCCGCCTTTGGTCACGCACAGGAAACGGTATTCGTCACCTTCTGCCGCCTCCAGGTCTATCTGTGCGGGCAGGTTGCATTTGGTATTCACTTCCTCGTACATCGTGAGAGGTGCGTTTTGCGAATAGCGCAGGTTGCATTGGGTGTAGGTGTTGAATACGCCCTTGCTCAGTGCTTCCTCGTCGCAGAAACCGGTCCACACCTGCTGTCCCTTTTCGCCGTGAATGATGGCGGTGCCGGTGTCTTGGCACAAGGGCAGTTGCCCTTTGGCGGCTACTTCGGCATTGCGGAGGAAGGTGAGTGCCACATATTTGTCGTTGGCACTGGCTTCGGGGTCACGCAGTATTTTGGCAACCTGCTCGTTGTGGCTGCGGCGAAGCATAAAACTGACATCATAAAAAGCCTGCTGTGCCATTAGAGTGAGGCCTTCGGCATCTACTTTCAGGATTTTGTGCCCTTCAAACTCGCTAACCGACACATGGTCTTTGGTTAGCAGATAATACTCGGTCTCGTCTTTGCCGAGTTGAAACATTGGTTCGTATTTATAGTCCATAATTTGATGTGTTTTTATACCAAAATTAAAATACGCCACAAAGATACAAAAAAAAAATGATATATGCAAATAGACACACAAAAAAGCGCACCGAAATGCGCTTTTTTGTTGTAAGGAGTATGGAGTATAGACCGTTCGCTTCGCTCACTGTTGGAGTCAAGAGTATGGACTCCTCTAAACTGTAGGCGCCTTCGGCGCGTCCTCTAAACTAAAAAACTACCAATTAGGGACAGACCCTTTTTGGTAGTTTTTCCATTACTCTTTGTCTTTGTTTTTGATTTTCTTGACAAGGTTGTAGATCAGGGCTACCAGTGCAGCCAGAAAGGACATTCCGTCCTCATGGGTAAATTTTGAATTGGTTGTCATAGATTAACAGGTTTAACAAGTTTAACAGGTTTAACAGGTTTAGCGAGTTTAGCAGGTTTAGCCCCCCTCTAAACTGTAGCGCCTTTGGCGCGTCCTATCAAGCGGCTTGCCGCTACAACAAGCGCGTCAGCGCTACAACAATCTGCACAGCAGAACATCAATGGCGCTTAGGCGCCTCCGCCGTCCTCTAAACTATCCCCTCCCCCTTACAGAGGGGGTCGGGGGGTGTCGGGGCTGGGGGGGTGTCAGTCTTCCAGCGAAGCGTCGTACTCTTGTCCGCACACGTGCCACAGGTAGGCATTGAGTGTCTTGTACTCGGTTTGGTTGGCGAAGGCTTGCTGGTCCTGAACGCGTTTGACGTTGTTCAGTTTGCGTGCTGCCACCAGTGCCTGTACGGCGGCGAAGCGGTTCCAGCGTGCTTGTTCGGCGGACGTGATGGGGTGGTTAATCAGGTCACGTTTGCCGTAGTTGACCGAGTAGGCGCGTCCTTCTCCGGCGTTGTTCTTGGATTGACGTTGGGCTGCCCCAAAGGAGCCCTTGATTTTCCCGTGCAGTTCTTCGATGGGATAAGCAAATTTCATTCGTGCCATAATAAGACCCACCTCTATCCTCCCTTCAAAGGGAGGAGGTATTTACTTCATGGTGGGTGATGAAGGGTTAATTGGTTGATTGTTTTAGATTATAGACCGTTCGCTACGCTCACTGATGGAGTATAGAGTAAAGACTCCTCTAAACTGTAGCGCCTTCGGCGCGTCCTGTAGGCGACCTCGTCGCCGTCCTCTAAACTATCCCCCCCCCCTTACCGAGGGGGGCGGGGGGGTGTCACTCCGTTGCCTCGTCAGCAATCACCTGTGCCCAGATGTACTTGGTGAAGGTCTTGTAGCCGGTGTCGTACTGCGCCCGGTAGGCAGCCATGTCATTGGCGTAAGTGCTGGCGGTCTTCTTCAATCGAGCAGATACCAATGCTTGGCGTGTCTTGAAAGTGGCTTGGCGGTCTAACTCGGCTTGGGTGACAGGGTGGGCTACCAAGTCTCGTTCGCCTTGCAGATAGGTCGTGTACTTGCCGCTGGCGGTGCAGCTGTGAATCACTTTGCTCTTGCGGCTAATCTTGCCGCAGATGCGATGAACCGGATACTCAAATTCGGTTTTGCTAAAATGTTTGGACATAATTAATTGGATTTTAGGGTTAATAATTATTGTTTACTTAGCCGGCGATATTATCGCCATTCTATTGCGCGAGCGACGTTAAGAAGCGTTATAACGGTGGCGTAGCCCCTTAACGGAGCGATACCGTCCGAACGCGAGGTCGAGGGTCAGTCGACACTCATTCGACACTCTCTCGACACTCTCTATTATTTTGTATACGACCTTTTCAAAAAAAGGGGTTATGTTTTTTGCACAAAGTGCGTAGCGCACTCTAAAAAACAAACAAAAACTTGCATATATACAAAAAAAAGTGTACCTTTGCAGCGTGAAATGAAAAAATCGAGCCCTTTAGGACTAACAAAAAACATTAAGATTATGAAACAGACAGAGAAAAATGTAAAAAACTTGTTTGGTTTTAATAAAATTAAATCTAAAAAGAACAAGACTTTATTGCTGGCGGGTTTGATTGGGTTGATGCCTGCTTGCAAAGAACAGGTAAATGAACCAGAAATTACCCCAGAACGTCAAACCAGTTTTGCAAGATGTGATTCACCTATGGATAATATGCCGGTTGATTTGTTTATGAAACACGTTCCAGATGTTGAAAATGTAAAATTTTGTCAGCCAAGGGAAAGTGAAAACTATATCTGTTTTTTTACAGCAAACGGCGACATCAATAAAATGACAGAAAAACGTGATGTAGCACGAAAAGGTACAGATATTTTGTATCCGTTGAATTTCACCAGAACAGATAACCAATCTGTAGATGGAACGGCACATTTCATATCAGAACAAACATATACATTATCTGTTTCTTATAAAACACAGAACAATGAAACGCGCACATGGTCTATTGAAGATATTCCTGAATCTGAAAAAGTTTTGTATGCAACCATGCCTTTTAATGTGTTAGCTGGCCGTGCACGCGATTCTATTTTAAACAGAAATCCAAAAGAACAAGTGCATGCAGACAGTGTTTGGGCAAATATTTATACTGGTCGTAATTTGTCTTTTACAACAAATGCTCCATTTACAGTTCAATTTAATTCTAAGGGGGTGCAACAGGGGTTGCAACATTCTGATTTTGGAACATTTACATATACAGATGGCACAGCATCTGAAACACAAATGTATTCTGCAATAAACAAGGAATATATCACAAATGTTTTGAATTGTTCTGCGACATCAATGAAAGCAACTGCTTTCGCAAATGTGAAAAGACGCGGTCCAGATGGTGACGGTCCACAATTGGTGCTTAGCACGGGTAAAGATTCTGCCAGATATACCATTGATGCGGCAAAAAACGAAACAATTGTTATGCCTTTTAAAAATTGGTATAAAGTCACAATTATCAGGAGCCCTTATGGTCATTTGTATTCATATATGGAAGATTCTGCAAATGTTGTTCCAGCACAATGGCAATTTATACATACAGGTGAAGTTGAAAACGGATATGCAGAAGACATTTTATCAAACGGTTTGTTTACTATGACTGGTTTACGCAGAATCGATGGACAAAGTGGTATCAGAACCGAGTATTCAAGGGGTATTTCCCCAGACCCTGATGGCAAGATAGAAGTCGCAGGTCAGGGATACAGGGAAGATTTTACAGGAACTGACCGTATTAGTTTTACTTTCTGTTTTGGCGGTACAGACCGCACAAATGGGGGTGGTACGGCAACAGGGCTTGAATTGATTTACTGTACGCCACAGCGTCAAAGATAAATTTATTTAGGTAAAAATACATGCAACCGCTGAATTTATACTTCGGCGGTTTTTTTTACAAAAATATTTTTTTTATGTTTTTTTTGTGATATAATTTAATCATCGTAACAAAGGAGAAATAAAAATGAAAAAACTTTTTGTATCTGCTGTTTGTATAGCAGCTGCGTGTTCTGCGGCAAATGCAGAACCATATGTTGGTTTGAATCTGATATATGATAACTTACAACTTGATAAATCTTTCGGAGGAACTATAACCGATTAACCGTGCCCCCTAACATACCACATATTGACCAACTCTAATTTACCCTCCCTATAAACAGAGAGGGTAAATTGTTGATATACAATCCTTGCATGGGGAACTCTACTCTCTAATCTCTAATCTCTAATCTTCTTGCGGCATTTCGCAAGAATCTTCTTCACCCTGTCATACGACAGCCCGACTTGCTGTGCAATCTCCTTCATCGGCACAGCTTCGCAATCAATGCCGTATATCTCACGAATCAATCGCTGCTCTCTTGCAGGTAGTTTCTCTATCGCCTCCCTCAGCCATTGGTGTTCTTCCTGTCGGATAAGGTCTGTTTCGGCTGTTGTTCCGTCCGTCAGTATGTCCGCATAGCGAATCACATCGCCTTCTTCTTCGTACAAGGGTGTTTCGATGTCTTCAGTCAGGGGCTTGTAATAGTCTTTTGTTTTGACGGACAGCCGTACTATTTGGCTATTGTTCAGCATCCATTCCCGTATATATTTGCGTACCCACCATGAGGCGTAGGAGGCAAACTTCACGCCTATACTTGGGTCATACCGTTTGGCAGCTTCCATCAGTCCGATGTAGCCCTCTTGCAGCAAGTCTTCTCGTTGATTGTTTACTTTGCCGTACTGTTGCGCTATCGTGCGCACAATATACGCATGTTCTTTGATAAATTGATTGTCTATCGTCATGGTTAAAATCTTGTTTAATTTGGAATAAATGTATAGTGACAGGGACAGCAGTGACAGCAGTTTTATTAATTTGTGTATATACTTATACGCGCGAGGGGGGTATATATATTATAAGAATTTGCTGTCCCTCTGTCACTCTGTCACTCAGTACGTATTTGATTTATTTCGTATTCTTTCTCCATAGCCGTATTTTGCAATTCGTGGACTATATATTTACGAACACCGCCGGTACAACGTTTTTGTTGATACCCTTCTCTTTGCAATAACTTTCCTAAATTTGCTAATGACATCGGCTGATGGACATTACCATGATACGTTAGTTTGGCACTTATTTCAGCAACTGTACGCAGCACGGCACCATTATAATTGATATCTACCGGCTCGTAATAGACAGGCAGCAGTTGCTCCTCGCTCGTCTCCTTGTGAAAACTCTCCACGTGCGGCGCAAGGGTCTGTATATGCTCCTGATCGAACCAATACTCAAAGCCGTGGTCTATCATATACAATGCTTGTGCATAGTACATATCGTAGGGCTGTAGGGGGTTTTGGTAGGGGTTCTGTATGCTGACCACCCGGAACGGCAGCCAACGGCGGTTGCCTGTCGTGTCGGTCAGGAACTGGTCCTTATTACCGCTGGCACAGAACGAGGCAAGGCGAATACGCCGTTCTTTGTTGTAGCCGTAGGCAGCCCGTTCGTTGACGTCGGCGGACGTGATGAGCGACTTCATCTGATTGAGTTCACGGTCGGACATGCTGTCTATCTCGTCCATGTTAATCAGCACACTTTCGGCTATGCGTAACCGTTCGTCTTTGTTCAGGTCGCGTATATTCGCCATCTTGGTGCTGTAGGGACGCAGACAGGGCGGAATAAGGCGCTCCAGCCACGTGGTCTTGTAGATACCTTGCGGACCGATAAGTACGAGGACATGCTGATTAACTACGTCGTCCTCGCGCCACGAGGCTACCATAGCCACGAACCAACGGATAAAGGTGTCACGCCATAGTTGTTGCTCTTTTTCGCCGCCTTCCACCGTCACCTGTGAGGCGAGGTAGTCAAGGGGTGTCTGTCCCTCTGTGGGCACGTAGGCAGGCAGGTGGTCGAGGTACGCACGTGGAGGGTGAACGGTGGGGATATAGTCGGAGTGCAGCACGCACCGCACCTCGCGGTCGGTTATGTTCATGCCGCTTGCCTCGCAACAGGCGCAGACCATACTGTTGATGTCGCGTTTGGTCAACTCCCGCCACACACCGTGCATTGTGCATTGTGCATCGTCAACCGCCAATTCCAGTCGGTCGGAGACTATGTCGTACCGCAAGCAGTACGCATAGTTCTCCTCCAAGTACTTTTGCACTGCTTCTATCTTATTCATAGTCGCAGGCTTTTGTCATGGTGTAAATACGTGCGTGTACATGTCCTTTGCCGAACACGGTGTCCAGTACGGCCTGATAACTGTTCAGGATACACTCGTCGGTAAAACTTGAGTCGTGACGGCAGTAGATAATCTGTCCTTGCCCTTTGGGGAACGGCATCCGGCATAGCACCTGTTCGCGTATGTACGAATCCAGTTCCTCCAATTGCGCGCAGGTGGCAGCACGTGGGCATGTTTCTACATCGGTACGGATGCGTACGCGCACGATGCTCTGCACTTCCAGCATCTCCATCACGCGGGTGGCTTGTGACTTACGATGCCCTAGTACCTTAATCGTCACTTGGTTGACCATTTCTTCTTCCCCCGAAGAGGTGGAAACACCGATGACATTACTCATCATCTTGGCACTCCTCGTAAAGATTGCCTGTTGCAGTTGTGCAAAATTTTTTTTCTTTGCCATAATTATTAGTTTTTGTGCCCACACGTGTGAGCGAGTTAATGATTATGGCTGGGCCCAGCCAATGTTGACTGTGAAATTTCGACTGCAAAGGTACAGAAAAGAATTGACCCACTCAAATTAGTGGGCCAAATTCGTTGGTAATTCTTAGGTACGGGCTTATTTGAAAATCAATTCTTAGGAAATTCTTATTTAAGAATTATAATACGACTTCTCTTTGAAAGGGTAATTAAATTTCTTCAGCACTTCCCATTCGGTATTTTGTTGCTCAGGTCGAACGATAGTGCCGTCTTTTACCTTCATTTCCAAGTAGGTTTTCAACTGTTGTGTTAGGTCTTTTTTCTTGGATAGGCAGATGGTGCGTACTTGGTTTTCAAAGGCATATTTATCTGCTTCCGCCACGTTGGGACAGTATGTGGGCCACATCATAGGTTGGGAAGGTGCTTCCAATTTACTTTTGATGGCTGCCACCTCTTGCGTCAGATAGGCCATTTGTTTCTCCATAGCGGTTATGTGCTGTTCACGGGGAGAGTTGCTATGTGGAATAGGTTGTTCGCTTATGCACATCTCTTCGGCTAATTGGTCGGTACGAGAAAAACGTATTATGCGGTTGAGTGCTACTTCCACATCTTCGCGTGTAGCTGTACTCATCATATAATCCATATCGTTTTCGTCTATACCTTGGCAGATAACCTGATACATACCTTCGGCGTATGCCTCGCGCATATAGGGGCAGTCCTCATGTTCTATCCATCGGGTCAGATCGTCCACGCGCTGTGCCGTAGAGAAATGGGCACGGCACTTACGTGCTATATCCTCTTCGTCAGGAAGGGGATAGTAAGCAGGGAATATGTCTGATAGGGAACGATGGCTCATAGTCAAGGTATCCTGTAATTTCTTTTGCAAAGGTACTGCTTTTTTTTGATATGAGCAAACTTTTTCTCACTTTTTTTTGGAGTGTGCTCTAAGCACTTTTACACAAAAAAAACCACTCATTTGACAATGAGTAGTTTATAAAAGTTTTGAACATTAAGATGCCTCCGCCGTCCTATCAAGCGGCTTGCCGCTACAACAAGCGCGTCAGCGCTACAACAATCTGCACAGCAGAACATCAATGGCATTTAGGCGCCTCCGCCGTCCTCTAAACTCTCCTCATTTACACCGCCAAACTGGACTTTTACACCGCCATTTTGTATTTTTACACCGCCAAGACCTCATCGGTTGACATAGTAGCCACCTTTTTTTGCAACACCTTCAAATCGAATTTTCCCCTCTTTTTTCAACTCACCGAGATAGCGTTGTGTCGTACGAAGGCTGCGACCAGTGCGCTCTGCCAATATGGGGGCATTGAGTCCTGGATGACGAGTGATAGTCTCAAACAAAGTCTCTGCAAAATCCTCTTTTGGGGGTTCGGATTCCGTCTCACGAAAAAGGCGCAAGATGTCCAGTTGAGTCATGATGACGCGGTCGGCAACAAAACCGACAAACGTATCTGCATCCTTATGTCCCTGCTCCAAAGCAGTAATATATTCCGAACGACACAC
>JAKSMY010000031.1 GCA_024400275.1 Paludibacteraceae bacterium
TGCGGGGCTGAAGCCCCTACGATTCGGCACTGATGTGCCTACGAAAGACTAAAAACTATAGTAGCCCGAAAGGCGAATAGTCAAATTATCATTAACTAACTTAAACATTGATTATTATGGCAAAAATCAAACCTATGGGACTCATTGAGTCCATGAGTGGAAAAGTCTGCACGCACAGCGACGTCTATTTCCGCACCAACAAACGCACAGGCGCAGTATGCTCCGGCAAGTTATGTAACCCCTACACGGGCGAACCCAGTACCAACCAGACGGCAGCCCGCACCAAGTTCGCCAACGCTATCGCAAGCGCCAAGGCAATCTTAGCCGCTAAGTCCACCGACGAAGACCAAAGCAACTACACCAAGTTGCAAACCTACACCGCCTCCTACAAGGCAGACAACAAGTTCGCCGGCACACTGTTCAACTTCATTATGAAGAAAGAGTACGAGGCAGCGGAGTGACTTCGCGTTCGGCAAGAGCACCGCAAAAGTTGATACCGCTACGCTAAATCAACAGGCGGTCTCTGCCTCCGCTCTCCCCACCACAACCAGTTGTGTCGGGGACCCCGAAGGGCTGAAGCCCTAAAACCAATTAACCCTTAAAACCTTCATCACCCACCATGAAGTAAATACCTCCTCCCTTTGAAGGGAGGACAGAGGTGGGTCTTATTATGGCACGAATGAAATTTGCTTATCCCATCGAGGAACTGCATGGGAAAATTAAGGGCTCCTTTGGGGCAGCCCAACGTCAATCTAAGAACAACGCCGGAGAAGGACGCGCCTACTCGGTCAACTACGGCAAACGTGACCTGATTAACCACCCCATCACGTCCGCCGAACAAGCACGCTGGAACCGCTTCGCCGCCGTACAGGCACTGGTGGCAGCACGCAAACTGAACAACGTCAAACGCGTTCAGGACCAGCAAGCCTTCGCCAACCAAACCGAGTACAAGACACTCAATGCCTACCTGTGGCACGTGTGCGGACAAGAGTACGACGCTTCGCTGGAAGACTGACACCCCCCCAGCCCCGACACCCCCCGACCCCCTCTGTAAGGGGGAGGGGATAGTTTAGAGGACGGCGGAGGCGCCTAAGCGCCATTGATGTTCTGCTGTGCAGATTGTTGTAGCGCTGACGCGCTTGTTGTAGCGGCAAGCCGCTTGATAGGACGCGCCAAAGGCGCTACAGTTTAGAGGGGGGCTAAACCTGCTAAACTTGTTAGACCTATTAAAAAAATTTGCGTATGTCAATTTTTTTTTGTACCTTTGCACGCTAATTAAAATGTAGTAGTATGTCTTTTACAATTACAGATACCGAATTAGAAAATATTATTCAGAAAGCATCCGCTGAAGCAGCCAAAGAAGCTGCCAAGAATGCTGTGGCAGAATTAATTGCTAAACAGGGAAAAAAGGCTGAGCAGGAAGAAGCAGAAATTCCTCCTATACAACAGGCAAGCGAAAGCGAGGCAAAACAGACATTAGAGGCAATGGCTGCCAATCTGGATAAACAAGAATCCCCTAAAGTAGGTATATTCTGGTATCAAGAACAGGGAGAACGGTTGTTTGGGGTGGTGGCTGTTAATAAAGACTCCTTTGCTAAACCCAATGTGGGAGGTGGACTAATCACATGCACGGAACTGCACAAAGATGTTTGGAAAAAACGCTTTCACGAGCAAAAATATAAATTGAAAGGAGAGGGTCCGTTTATTGGAGATTACAAAGATCATTGTCGAGGGCGCGTATTTTACAATCCAACAACGGACACATACCAAATTATGGTCGGCTCTTGGATTAACAACAACCGACAGGCCATTGCCATGATTGTGGAAGAATTTAATCTGACCAACGTTCACTATGAAGTTAAAACGTCCTATCATTGGGATATAGGAAATGGCTGGGAAAACCAATAGGGCTCTTATCTGGATTGGACTGGTGGCGGGATTATTGCTGCTGGCAGAAGTGAATGTGTGCTGCGGTTCGATTCTGCTTACACCTTTCGGTAATTGGTCCCCCATAGAAGAACAAATAGTTTGGCAACTGCGCCTGCCTAAGATGTTAACTGCCATATTGGCAGGCATGGCGCTGTCAGTCAGTGGTATGTTAATGCAGACCCTCTTTCGCAACCCGCTGGCAGGACCGTACATATTGGGTGTGAGTTCAGGAGCCGGTTTGGGTGTGGCTATAGTGACATTAGCGGGAGTTCAGTTGACATTGGGTATAGCCGGGTCAGCCATCATAGGCAGTACGGCGGTACTGATGCTCATATTAGCCGTCTCACGCAAGGTGCGCGACAATATCAATCTACTCATCGTTGGCATGATGTGCGGTGCGATTGCCGGAGCACTGGTGAATATGCTACAGAACATAAGCAACCCCGATGCACTGAAGATGTTTATCGTGTGGACCTTGGGCAGTTTGAGCAACGTGGGTTGGAACCAATTGGCAGTACTGTCTGCCATAGTGGCACTTGGCACACTTATTGCCGTAGGACTAATCAAACCCCTCAACGGGTTGATATTAGGTGAGACGAACGCTCGCGGACTGGGTATCAATGTTGAACACATACGCACATGGATAGTTATCGCAACCGCCCTATTAGCAGGCGGTGTAACAGCTTTCTGCGGACCAATCGCCTTCGTGGGCGTAGCCGTGCCTCATATAGCACGCGGCATCATGCGGACTAATGACCACCGACAAATAATGCCCGCCACAGCCCTGATAGGTGCCAACCTGCTGCTGATATGTGATATACTGTGCAGTATAAGCACCTACCCTCTACCTATCAGCACTATGTCTGCACTATTCGGAGCGCCAATAATTATTTGGATTATAGTGAGGAATAAGGATCGCTGACGCTGATGGAATATGGAATATGGACCGCCTGCGGCTGATGGAATAAGGACAGTCTATATTCCGAAATAAGAAATAACGTAAACAACGAAAATATGAGTTTTATTAGTATTATCAGTTCTCTTTTTGGCAACAAAGCCGAACGAGACATGAAAGAAATCCAACCCTACGTAGAGCAAATAAAAGCCGTCTATCCCCAAATAGACGCGTTGAGTAATGACGACTTGCGCGCACGAAGCCAAGCCTTGATGGACCAAATCCAAGAGCGCGTCAAAGACAAAAAAAACCGCATTGCCGAACTGAAAGCCGGCATAGAAGATTTGGAAATAGACAAACGTGAGAAAATCTATGACGAGATAGATAAACTGGAAAAAGAAATCAAAGACAACTACAAAGCCGTCTTAGACGAGATTCTGCCGGAGGTTTTTGCTATCGTCAAATCCACAGCAAGACGTTTCGCCGAAAACGAGACCATCGAGGTTACAGCCACACAGATGGATAGAGACCTTGCCGCCGACGAACGCTTCGACTTCATAGACATAGAAGGGGACAAAGCCATCTATCATAACCACTGGACTGCCGGAGGCAACGAGATAACATGGGACATGATTCACTACGATGTTCAGTTAATCGGCGGTGTCGTGCTACACCAAGGCAAAATAGCCGAGATGGCTACCGGTGAAGGTAAGACCCTCGTGGCTACCCTACCCGTCTTCCTAAACGCTATGACCCATGAAGGCGTACACGTAGTGACCGTGAACGACTACCTTGCCAAACGTGACTCGGAGTGGAACGGACCTATCTATATGTTCCACGGACTGACGGTAGATTGTATTGATAAACACCGTCCCAATTCAGACGAACGGCGCAAAGCCTATAACTGCGATATTACCTTTGGTACCAACAACGAATTTGGTTTTGACTACCTGCGTGATAACATGGCAACATCACCTATGGACCTCGTGCAACGCGGACATAACTTTGCCATCGTGGACGAGGTTGACTCCGTGCTCATAGACGATGCCCGTACACCACTGATTATCAGCGGTCCTATTCCCAAAGGCGAAGACCAGATGTTTGACGAATATAAACACCGTGTCGAACTGCTGGTTCGTACCCAACAAAACCTGACCACCAAACTGCTGACCGAAGCCAAAGCCAAGATGGGTAGTGCTGACGAAAAAGAACGTGAAGCCGGTGAGTTGGCCCTCTTCCGCAGTTTTAAGGGTATGCCGAAGAATAAAGCCCTGATTAAGTTCCTCAGCGAGCAGGGCGTTAAAGTACGCCTGCAAAAAACAGAGGAGTTCTACATGCAGGAGAACGAGAAAAACATGCACATCGCCACCGATGAGTTGTATTTCGTTATCGACGAAAAGAATAAATCCATCGAGCTGACCGACAAGGGTATCGACACCCTGACCGGCAACACCGATGACCCCAATTTCTTCGTTCTACCCGATGTGGGTAGCGAAATGGCTGAGGTGGAGAATATGAACCTCAGTGCCGAAGAAAAGCAAGCCAAGAAAGATGAGATAATGACCAACTACGCCATCAAATCAGAGCGCGTACACACTGTTCACCAATTGCTGAAAGCCTACACGCTGTTCGAAAAAGATGTCGATTATATCATAGACGATGGCGAAGTCAAAATCGTGGACGAGCAGACAGGCCGTATTATGGAAGGCCGCCGCTGGAGTGATGGTCTGCACCAAGCCGTGGAAGCAAAGGAGAACGTCAAAGTAGAAGGTGCTACACAAACCTTTGCCACCATTACCCTGCAAAACTACTTCCGTATGTACAACAAACTGAGTGGTATGACCGGTACGGCAGAAACGGAAGCAGGCGAGTTCTGGAATATATACAAACTGGACGTAGTGGTTATACCTACCAACCGCCCCATCGCCCGTATTGATATGAATGACCGTATTTACCGCACCAAACGCGAGAAATACAATGCCGTTATTGACGAGATACAAAAACTCGTAGAAGCAGGTCGCCCCGTTTTGGTAGGTACCACCAGCGTGGAGATTTCCGAGTTATTGAGCCGCATGCTCAAACTACGCAACATCAAACATAATGTCTTGAATGCCAAACTCCACCAACAGGAGGCTTTGGTAGTGGCAGAGGCAGGTCAAAAAGGACAAGTAACGATTGCTACCAACATGGCAGGTCGTGGTACGGATATTAAACTGAGCGACGAAGTGAAGGCTGCCGGCGGTCTGGCTATTATCGGTACCGAACGTCACGAGAGCCGTCGTGTCGATAGACAGTTACGCGGACGTTCCGGTCGTCAGGGTGACCCGGGTTCGTCTGTTTTCTTCATCTCGTTGGAAGATGACCTGATGCGTATGTTCGGTAGCGAGCGTATCGCTGCCGTCATGGACCGTTTAGGCGGATGGGACACAGGAGAAGCCATCGAACATAGCATGATCTCCAACAACGTGGAAAAAGCACAAAAGAAAGTGGAAGAGAATAACTTCGGTATTCGTAAACGCCTGATTGAGTATGATGACGTGATGAACCAACAACGTAATGTCATTTACGCCAAACGTCACCACGCCCTGATGGGTGAGCGTATCGGTGTCGATATTACCAACATGATTTACGACACAGCCGAAAGCATTATTGCCGATGCACGCGACGCTATGGATTACGAGAGTTTGCAATATAACGTGCTTCAAACATTCGCCATGGAAATGCCATTTGACGAAGATGTCTTCCGCAGCGGCAAAGAGCAGCAACTGAGCAATCAACTCGCCGAAGCCGCCATCGAGAATTTCAAACGCCGCATGGATAAACTGATGCAAGTGGCTAACCCCGTTATCCAACGTGTATATAAAGACAAAGGTTCTATGTACGAAAATATCCTCGTACCTATTACCGACGGCAAGAAGGTTTATAACGTGGCAGTCAATCTGAAACGTGCTTCCGAAACGGATTGCAAAGAGGTTATCAAAGAATTTGAGAAACGCACCGTTCTATACGTTATTGACGACGAGTGGAAGGAGCATCTTCGTCAGTTAGACGACCTCAAACAAAGCGTTCAAAACGCCTCTTACGAGCAGAAAGACCCACTCTTGATTTATAAATTGGAGTCCTTCGGCATCTTCCAACAGATGTTAGACAGTTTCAACCGTCGCGCTATTGCTATCTTGCTTCGCGGACAGATACATCAGCAACAGCCCGATGATGTGCAACGCGCACAAGCCCAGCAGCGCATGGATTTGAGTAAATACCGTACTCAAAAAGACGCTGTACAACAGGCTGCACAAGCCAGCGGACAAGCCGCAGCTGCCGGTCGCGACACACGTGAGCAACAACGTCCTATGCCGATTATTGCCGACAAGAAACCACGTCCCAATGACCCGTGCCCTTGCGGTAGCGGAAAGAAATACAAACAGTGTCATGGGGCTATTTAGTTTAGAGGACGCTTCGCTACAGTTTAGAGTTTAGAGGCGATGAAGAAAGATATTAGAATCATATATCTTGGTACACCGGAGTTTGCGGTGGCGGGGCTGCGCGCCCTGGTGGAAGGCGGCTATAATGTGGTTGCCGTTGTCACTATGCCGGACAAACCTGCCGGCAGAGGGCATCAGGTGCAATACTCACCCGTCAAACAATATGCCCTATCGGTAGGCTTACCTGTTCTGCAACCCGAAAAACTGAAAAACGAAGAGTTTATAGAGCAATTGCGTTCCTATCATGCCGACTTGCAAGTGGTCACTGCTTTCCGTATGCTGCCCGAAGTGGTATGGGCTATGCCTCGCTTAGGAACATTCAACGTACACGCCGCCTTACTGCCACAATACAGAGGTGCCGCACCCATTAACTGGGCGGTAATGAATGGCGACAAGGAAACGGGACTAACCACTTTTATGCTCAAGCAGGAAATCGACACGGGTAATATGATTCTGCAAGAACGTCTTGCGATTGGCGAGGACGAGAACGTAGGCAGCGTGCATGACCGGCTGATGGAAATGAGCATAGGCATAACCCTTCGGACGGTGGACTTGATTATTGAATGTGACGAGAAAGGCATACCCCTTCCCGTTACTCCTCAACCCGAATTGCCCGACTTACGCCCTGCACCTAAAATCTTTAAGGAAGATTGTCAAATCGACTTCAATCGCCCTGCTATAGAGATAAAAAACTTTGTTCGCGGACTCAGCCCTTATCCTACGGCTTGGTGCAACATTGACATCAAAGGGCAGCATTACGAGAACGTTAAAGTGTATAAAGTTGAGATAGGAGACGGACCCATTGCCGTAACGTGCAAAGATGGTAAGGTAAATATTACTGAACTGCAACTGCCCGGAAAGAAACGCATGGACGCCAAATCACTGCTGAATGGACTGCATTGAAATCATTGAACGATATTATAGCAATAGCCCGGAATTGAAACATATTCTGCTCACCCACTCTACCCAAGTGCGAGACCGAGCATTGGAGATAGGGCACCGATTGGTGCAACAAGGACAATCTATTGATTTAGCGTTTGTGGAAGAAGCAGCTATGTTGCATGACATCGGCATTATGTATTGCGATGCGCCCAAAATATATTGCTTTGGCACACACAAGTATATCGAGCATGGCTTTTTAGGGGCTGAATTATTACGCAAAGAAGGTCTGCCCCGTCACGCCCGTGTAGCAGAACGCCATACAGGAAGCGGAATAACCATCGAGCAGGTTATACGGGAAGAATTGCCTATTCCTACTCAAGATTATTGCCCCGAAACGATTGAGGAAAAATTAGTCTGCTATGCCGATAAATTCTTCAGCAAGAGCCATTTAGACAAAGAAGTCTCCCCACAAAAAGTTAGAGAGACTATTTGGCGTTACGGTCACGATGCCGTAGTTCGTTGGGACGCTATGGAAGGTCTTTTTTCCACGCGCGTATAATGAGGTATATACCCCAAATGACGAACGGCAGGCTAAGTATTTGCCCCATATTGAGCCACATGCCGGACTCAAACGCTTCTTGGTCGTTCTTGATAAATTCCAACAAGAAACGTGTCAGGAAGATAATTATCAGGAACACGCCAAATATCAGTCCTTCTTTCTTATAGGCTTGGAATTTCCAGTACATGATCCACGTCACCACAAAGGCGGCAATACAATAAAGCATCTCATAAATCTGTGTGGGGTGGCACGGTACGGTTTGCCCGTCACGCACAAAGATAAATCCCCAAGGCAGGTCAGTGGGACCACCGTATATCTCCGAATTCATCAGGTTGCCCAAACGAATCAGCGTAGCCGTAATGCATGCGCCAATCACCAAACGATCGAATATCCAAATGAAAGATGTGTGGTACTGCGGCTCTTTGCTGAAGTGCTTTTTATTCAGCAACCACGCTGCAACCATAAGCCCTAATGCACCACCGTGACTGCTCAAACCGCCTTCCCAGATCTTCAGCATCTCAAACGGGTGCTCTATATACGGATTGCGATACTGAATAGTCCACGCAAGAATCTGAATAGGGTCATCAGCCAAATGCCATTCATAGAAAAGGCAATGCCCGACACGGGCACCGATAATGGTGCCAAGAGTCATCCAAACAAAAATCTTCTCCGGCCACTCTTTGGGACATTTTTCATTGGTGTATAATTTGACTTGTATCAGGTATGCCAAATAAATACCTAACGCCCACAATAACCCGTACCAACGGATTCCGCCGTTCAACCCCCAGTGAATCAATATCGGGTCCACATTCCATGTAACAACGTCCAATATCATAAATTCTCAACTATCAACTGTCAACTATCTAATTGCTTCCCCACAGCAGTTTATCTTTCAGCGATTTGATAAAACTGTTATCTCCCACCTGCACCAGTTTGATAGTGCGGGTTGATTTTTTTATATGTAACGTTACCGTGTCATTTATCACTTGACTTCTGCCATCGATTGATACCAGGTAGGAACCTGTCCGGCTCTTAACCGTCAAGTCTATTTTCCAATCGTCCGGCACCACCAGAGGGCGAACAGTCAGGCTGTGGCTGGCGATAGGCGTAAGAATGATTCCACGTGCTTGTGGCACCATAATCGGTCCGCCTACTGACATATTATAGGCTGTGGAGCCGGTAGGTGTGGCAATCATCAGTCCGTCTGCCGTGTAGTTAGTCAGGTTAGTGCCGTTGACGGCGCAATCAATCGTGATGGCACTGCTCAGTCCGTATTTCATTACGGCTATTTCATTCAGCGCGTCCGACGATGCCAGATTGCCTCCTTCGGAACTGGTAATGTGCAACAAAGCACGTTGCTCGATGGTATAATTACCGTTGACAAGGTCCTCCAATATCGAATCCACATCATTAGTAGATACTTCTGACAGGAAACCGAGGTGACCAAAGTTAACACCCAAGATAGGTATATTGTATTCCCCCACCATAGCAGCAGTGGTCAAGAATGTGCCATCACCGCCAACCGACAAGGCAAAGTCAATCGACTCCTCGGAGTCCGGGAACTGTTTATACTGCCGCATATTGAGTTCCTGACGTAATTCGGACGACAGCAGCACATTGACCTCGCGCCGTTCCATAAAGTCCAGCAAATGCTGAATCTCTACACCGATTCTCGACTTTTGTGAATTACCAAAAATAGCTATAGTCATACTACACGTAGTTTAATAACGACGGCAAAATTACAAAAAATTATTGATACTTGCAAATTTATTTGCATATATGAAAAAAAAATACTACCTTTGCAACATAATTTATGACACGATTGAGTGTAAATATCAACAAAGTGGCTACGTTGCGTAACGCGCGTGGGGGGAATTTGCCCGATGTACTGCGTTTTGCACAGGACTGCGAACGTTTTGGTGCAGAAGGTATCACGGTACACCCTCGCCCCGACGAGCGTCATATTCGTCGCGCCGATGTATATGCACTTAAGCCGTTGGTTAGCACAGAGTTGAATATAGAAGGCAATCCCGAACCGCCTTTTGTGGATTTGGTTACGGAGGTGCGTCCCACACAAGTCACCTTAGTGCCGGACGGACGTGACCAACTGACCAGCAATCACGGTTGGGATACTATCAATAACTTAGCCCATCTGACCCGTCTAACCGAAGTCTTTCACGCAGCAGGTATTCGTGTGTCTGTTTTTGTAGATGCCGACCCCCGTATGGTGGAAGGTGCCCGCAAGGTTGGAGCCGACCGAGTGGAGTTATACACAGGTCCATACGCCGAGTTGTATGAAAAAGACCCAAAGGCTGCCATTGCCATGTACCGCCCCGCTGCTGAAAAAGCACGTGAACTGGGATTGGGACTGAATGCCGGACATGACTTGAATCTGAAGAACCTAAAGGCATTCATAACAGCCTTTCCTTGGGTTGATGAAGTGAGCATAGGACATGCTCTCATAGCAGATGCCTTATACTTAGGAATAGAAGAAACCATTAAACAATATAAATTATGTTGCAAATAGACACGTTGGCACAAATGGCCGACCAGATGGCTGCTATAGAGGAGCCTGTACAAGAAACAATGAACCTGTGGACAATGGCCTCGTACGGAGGTTGGATTATGATTATCTTAGCCTTGCTGTTGGCTTGGGGAGTGTATCTGTTTATCGAGCGTATGGTGGTGTTACGCGCTGCCACAGCCGAAGACAAAACATTCATGAACCAGATTAAAGACTATATCCACGACGGAAAAATGGACTCTGCCGTTAATCTGTGTCATGCCCAGGATACGCCTTCCTCTCGTATGATAGAGAAAGGCATATCGCGTATCGGCCGCCCTATGCAGGACGTGCAAGTGGCAGTAGAGAACGTGGGTAACTTGGAAGTGAGCAAGTTGGAAAAAGGTCTTGTTATCATGGCTACCATTGCTGCAGGTGCGCCCATGCTGGGATTCTTGGGAACGGTTCTCGGTATGGTGCAAACTTTCTACAATATGGCACAAAACGCCAGTGGTGTGATTGAAATGGCAGCCCTGTCAGAAGGTATGTATCAGGCCATGGTTACCACCATCGGCGGTCTGATTGTCGGTATCTTGGCCATGTTTGCCTACAATTTCCTCGTGGCACGCATTGACCGCGTAGTGCGTCAGTTGGAAGGGCGCACCTTGGAATTTATGGACTTGCTAAATGAACCCGGTCGCTAATCGTTAGACGACTCCAATAATAAATAAGGTGTATGGCTTTAAAGAGACGAAATAGAGTAGAGGCAACCTTTGCAATGTCCTCTATGACGGACCTGATATTCCTGCTATTGCTCTTCTTTGTGATGGCAAGCACGATGTCTTCGCCCAACGATATTAAAATCAACTTGCCCCAGGCACGTGCCAAAACATCTACCAAGAAAGTGGTGGCAAAGGTGTTTATTGATAATCTGGGACAATACTCCGTGGCTCTCGGTAAAGAAAAACCTATTGCTATCTTGGAAGAAGATTTGGAAGGCTACTTGAGCAGCGTTCAGCAACAAGATTCCACCATGTACATTGCCCTGCACGCCGATGAAGATATAGCCTACAAGCAGGTAGTCCATGTTTTGGATATTGCCAACGAATATAAGATGAAACTTGTAATTGCTACCAAACGGTGAAACTGCAAGAAAAATCCAATATTACCGCAGCCGTAGGCACTGTGCTCTTTATGGCACTTGTCTTTCTCCTTCTTTGGCTCATCTGTATCAATGTGCCGCACGAGGAGGAAGACGAAGGCTTGATGGTATCGTTTGGCGAGGTGATAGAGACAGGGGGCGGCTTACCCACTGCCACACCCTATGTACCATCAGAGCCGCAAGAGGCAACATCTCCCACTCCACCCGCTGCTGAACCGTTGCTGACTCAGGAAGATGAATCCGCAGCCGAAGCGGCACGCATAGAAAAAGAAAAACAACGTGCCGAAGAGGCTCGCAAGGCAGAGGTGCAACGGAAGCAGAACGAAGCCATTGCCAAAGCGCAGCAAATGGGCGCGTTATTCGGAAACACATCTTCGGCAGAAGGAGCCAACGGGCAACCCGGCGACAACGGCAAAGCCATCAACGGCAACCCCTTGGGGCATGGCTCGGCTGGAGGCAATAGTTGGAGTCTGAACGGACGTTACTTGGTTGGTAGTCTGCCAAGCCCGTCGGCAGAATTTAAGCAGGAAGGTAAAGTGGTGGTATTCATAACCGTGGATAAAAACGGCAATGTAGTCAGCGCACGGGCAGGACAAGGAACAACCATATCCGACGAGAGCACACGCCAATTGGCTGTCAAAGCCGCTTTAAAAGCCAAGTTCAACATGGTGGACCATCCGAATGCAGTAATGGGAACAATCACTTATAATTTTAAGTTTAAATAATAAAATAATAAGTCTGTTTAACCGGTTTAATAGATTGAGAATTATGAATTACCTTTTTTTAGACAATGGCTTCGAAGAAATAGAAGCGTTGACCACAGTTGATTTACTACGTCGTGCCAACATTCCATTAACCACCGTGTCTATTACCGGTGATATGATGGTACAAGGAGCCCACAAGATAACCGTACAAGCAGACGGATTGATGGCTGATATGAACTTCGCCGATGCCGAAATGCTTATTCTGCCCGGTGGTGCCAGCCATTTGGAGAATTGCCAACCTTTATGCGATTTATTGGTTAAACATAATGCAGCAGGCAAAATGATTGCCGCTATCTGCTATGCACCCTCTGTATTGGGCAGATTGGGTATATTAAAAGGCAAACAAGCCACATGCTATCCGGGCTTTGAGTCCTATTTGGGTGAGAGTTACGTAGGCGGTTTAGTGGTTGAGTCCAAGAATATCATCACTGCCAAAGGTCCGGGCTTGAGTGCCGACTTTGCTTTCTGTCTCATCGAAAAACTTGCCGGAAGCGACATCGCCGACCAAGTCTATGACGCCGCACAGTATTAAGAGAACTAATTGTGCCTTACGTGGTTGAAAAGACAATGCGTAGTAACGAAGAATTATATTTTCTGTCTTTTTGTGTGGAGGCGTATAAAATGCGTCATCACATGTCTGGTGAGGATGTAATGACGTTGTTTGATAATAAGGGGGTTACGCAATACTTGACTGACCATTTTGGTGTGCTGCATACACAGGGGGAACAATGGATTGTGGATGATATAGACGAATTTATACGAAACAGATGATACTTTATCACGGCAGTAATACAATCGTTCGCCAACCGCGAATAATAGAACCCAACCGCACATTAGATTATGGTTCGGGGTTCTACACAACTTGTGCAGAAAAACAGGCGTATGATTGGGCTCTTCGCAAACTGCAAACACCAACCCAATGCAATTATGTCAATGTGTATGAATTGGACGAGGCAGAGCTGAAAAATCTTAAAGTGCTGTGGTTTGACAATCCAACTGAAGAATGGATAGATTTTGTAATGCGTAATCGGCAGGACGAAATGTTCCAACACGATTACGATATTGTTTACGGACCTGTCGCTAATGATAAAGTCTATGTGCAGTTTGGGCTTTACGAACAAGGGTTTATTTCTAAGGAAACCTTATTGGCAGAACTGAAAGTATATAAACTCGTTGACCAAATGCTATTTCATACAGAGAAAGCATTGCAACTATTACGTTTTATAGATGTCAAAGAGGTACGCAAATGAATGGTACACTAACACAAAATAATTTGTATTTGTTACTGCCGGGTAAAGTCTTGGCGGTAGCAGAGATATATGCCAGACATCACGATGTGTCCGTTTTGGATGCCATGCGTAAAGTGTATGCCTCTGATATGTACAAGCAATTGGAACAAGAGAGCACCAAACGCTGGCACGAAGGTCCTGTATCTTTGTATCAGAATATATAATTAAAAAATTAGTAATAATTCGCCTATGGAATAAAACAAGCAAGAAACTTGCACAATCATAACTAACAAACCGTTAGCTTAATTCTCACTCTTTCGAATATCGCCAGTTTTCGTCACGAGAAGTAAGTTTAGCGTTCACGCGTAGCGTGGGCTTTACTTCATAATTCGTGACAAAGGTGTTTGGCGATGCCTGAAAGAGTGGATTAAAAAGTTTAGTCCACTTTTTTGTGTGCTTAGTTGAATAACGGACTGCTAATGATCACGGAGTATGCCGAAAATCCGATAAAGAGTAGGCAACATAAAAATCTATTAAAACAATGAAAAAATTATTTCTATTTTTTGCTCTTGCTTTAGGAGCAGTGACGATGAATGCACAAATTGAATATATCGGAACTCTATCCGGTGAATGTCCTATATGGGATTCTCCTCTATTGGATTGTGGCAAATTTGCTATTTACCAAAAAGACACTATCATTTCGTTTTACAATGAAGATCTTTCACTATACAAAGAAGTAAAATTTAATCATAAACAAAACATTTCTCCTCGCAAAGCACCAACTGCAACAATGGGTGGTTATAGTGACCATATTGCATGTATTGCAAAAAATGTATTTACATTAGATGATAAAATAACTTTTGTTAGATATTCTAATACAGATCAAGAATTTGCAGTATATGATGAGGATGGTAATTTAGTCAAAAATTTCAATTATTCAAGTCTTGATGATAGCTATGTCGTGGTACAAATCAACAAAAAGTACTATTTTATTATAAGCAGATACATCTATAAGAATATGCAAGTAGTATATACTACCGAAGTATATTCATTACCCGGTACCGGTTTTGTTCCGACAGATGACCATTCTCCTTCTGCTCCAATTAGGAGTACCAATTCTCAAAAGATTATGGATAGGGGGCAAGTGTACATTATCAATAATGATAGCAAATATGCCATAACCGGAAATAGTGCTTTATAATCATACCCTAATAAAAATAAGGCACGCTGATTTGCAGCGTGCCTTATTTTATTGTCCTGCCAAGGGGTTGCTATACGCTGCCCTCCCTCCTCCCTCCTCCCTCCTCTCCGAAACTCTAATCCTTCACGAAAAGTGACGAAGCCCCCCTCCTCTGTCCCCTGTCTTTCCCGAAGGTCACCCGAAGGTCACCCGAAGGCAGACCGAAAGTCAGTTGACGGTCAGCCGACTGTCAGCCGACGGTCAACCGACAGTCAAACGAAGGTCAAACGAAGCTTGGACGAACGCTACAAGCACCATAACACACCCACAAAAATAACCCGTAGGTTAGTCGCCTACGGGTTATATCTTTAACCAACGAATCTCTTAACGGAAGATACGGAAAGTGTGTGTGGCGGTTTGGATAAGGTATATACCACGTGGCAAAGGTAAGTAATGAACATTCTCGTTCGTAGTCATCACGCTGTTACCACTCATATCGTAGATATTAACCCACTCACCCGGCATATAGATATCTTCAAATCCGGTCGGGTGCTTAACATAAACATCGTATGTTACCTTATTGATATAGTCGCACACAACATACTGTTTGGCAACAAAAGGATCTGAGAAATCAACGGCCTCACCACTGGTTGGAGTAACAAAGGTCGTATTATCAGCCAATGTAACAGACGGTTGAATAGCACTATAATCCTTATCTTCGGTCAGCGTAACCGTAATCACCTTATTTACCTCGTCAATAACTCCTGACACACCGTCAACCACAAATTTGGTAATCTGCAAAGTGGGCAACGGAATAGGCATACGTGTATCCATCAGATATTTAATACACTCCTCAATAAGGTTCTTACCCTGACTGGTCAAATGGTTAGAAGATGCTGTTGCAATAGGTAAGCACAGATACTTACTACCGTGTTCGGCAGCACTTACTTCGTGCAAGAAGGTTTGATGTTCACCGTCCGACACATAGTCCTCGGCACGCATAGCCGTAGTGGACAAGCACCATGAACCCTCGTGGAAAATCTCCGTAGCAACCAAACCTTTCGTCTCTACACTATCCAACAAGTCAATCTCTTGTCCTGCCATATAGTTCAGTGCTTTAAAGATAGGGTGAGTAGGTTGCACAATCTTCATCTTGGCGGTCACGGCACTACCGTTAGAAGCATATCCCCAGTTCAAACGAGATGGGTTATAAGCAAACGCCTGCATATTAAGAACAGGAATTGAACTGTGACGAATCAGGTTCTTAGCCCCTTCGTTGGTAGCGTCAGTGCTCTCGCCAATCACAATCACCTTGAACTTATTCAGTTGGTCAGCGGACATATTGGTAACGGACGATTGGGTAGCAGCCATAATGGAATGTTTGCTCTTGAGATAAGCAAATATACCGTCTTTCTCTACCGAACCTTTGTACATATATAACACCGGATCCTTACCCAAATCCAAATGTTCAACAGTCAGTTTACCCGTCAGCGTATTACCGCCGTCCACCGTGATAATGAACGGATAAACACCCTGTGTGGTAGGCGTACCTGAGATGGCAAAGGTACCTTCGGGTGTGCCACCGCAAGTGATACCTCCCGGTGTAGCGGATGTCCAAGTAACGTGAATCTGGTCTGCACTCAATGCGTAATAAGTAAATTCGATAGCGTCCATTGACCATCCCTCGTATGCATTCACAATAGTGTCGGTAACGGAATTGATCTGTGCACTTACTGTGAACGAGCCGCGATCCACACTCGATTTCTCGTTGCCGCTGGCATCGTACGTAACAATACGATAGGTGTAAGTACCTACAGGGCAGTTGGCAAAACCTTCCAGACGCAGCGTATCACTCACACCCTCATGTCCGTGTGCAACCAGGTTAACACCCGTAGCAGGTGTACCACTGGTCCAAACAACTTCCGTTTTGATATTATTCTTCACGATATAGGTGATAGACGACATTTTCTTTGTTTGAAGGATATTTTGGCTGGAGTCATTACCCATCACGTAGCGCACACGCGGGTCTGTACCAACGCGGAAAGAGAAACCAACAACGGCACAAGTGCTACCACCTATGGCCTTAACTTCAATGAGGTGTTCGTCCGAAGAAATATCAAAACGACGAACGGTATAGTTGTTGGCATCTGGGGTCATCTCTTGTTTGATACCATCGATGTAAACCTCAAAGATATTCCAAGCGGTCGGTTTGGCAGGATCATATTTTTTATCTTTGCCATAGAGCGAGAATTGGTCAAAACCTTTGATGTGCATCTTATAACTACCACTACCGGCTATCATACGATGCTCACGACCGGAGGCACCTGCAAACTCATCAACAGCTGCTGCTGAACAACTGCTGACAGAAGAAGTTGTCATCTCAAACCAACCATCTTTTGCCTTACAAGAGGTCTCTGTATTGCCGGCAGCACATACTCCGGGAATGCGGTCTTCGTTTTTGGTAGAGATACTCATATTATCCTCATTATCACGGCCGGCGTAATATACCTCATATTCGCGATTGTTGAACACTACCAACGGAGTATTATAACCACCATCTTCTTTGGGCTGGTCATAAATATCAGGCACGTGAACAGTCAGTCCACTTGGGGGAACGACAGTCTTGAAAGAAATGGTATATTCCTTGGTAGTAACACCATCTTCAGCAGTAACAACCACTTTGGTAACACCTGCCACAGAGGTGGCATCGGTCACTACGGCTTTTGCAGCAGCGTGGTTGGCAACAGCAGTCGTCTTGGGCACATCAGCACCCGAAACCTCTACCTGATAGGAAGTCGTAGTGGGAGAGAATGTCGGTTTGAGCGTACAACCTGCCACTGTGAGTGACTTAAGGGTAGCATCGTCCGAAATGGGGTCTGCTTCGGTAATTGTAACCATATAATCGGTTGTCTCACCGGTTGAGCTTGTAAGTGTGTATTTAACGGCTCCGCCGCTGAAATCGGTAGCGGTATTAGGTGTCCAGGAAGCGATATTCTTACCCGTAAAAGAGGGGCTGATGGCGGTTAGCCCCGTACCATATTTAATTTTGCCGGTGATGGTCATATTCACATTATCCACCGTAGCTCCGGCAGCAGTGATATTCGTCCATGTAGCAGACTCTACTTTAGGCGCACTGCTGGCTTTGGTGAAAGTGATTTTATACTCTTTCTTGGTAGTACCGTCTTCGGCAGTCACGTTGATTGTAGCAGTGCCCGGTACGGCATCCGGTTGGGTAATATCAACCTTAGCCTTGCTATCTGCAGGTGTAGCAGCCACAGTAGGCGCACCTGTATAGTCAGCAGCCAATTCCACGTTGTAACTGTACGAAGTGGCGGCAAAACCGGGTATATTCTTGCCATCAAAGGTAAGTGCAGAAAGGGAAGCATTGGAAGATGGACCGGCAGATTCAACTTCAACTTCTAAATCTACTACATAGAAAGTGGAACCATCGCCGTAATTGCTACTACCACTTCCGATGGTATGGGTAGATGTGTCATATTTTTTCATTTGGCGATAAAGCCGAAATGATTTGATATTACTTGGCACATTAACATCGGTAACATTTGCGCTACATTCTCCTGCATAACCCACCAAATTAATCAATTGTTCTCCATCCGTAGTCGCAGCCGGTGTACCGGAACTCCACATAAGCATAGCTATGTTTTTTGCACCGGAACTATTGATACATCCGTGTATTTTAAGACCGGTAATATTAGTGGAAGCACTTACCCCAACATAGTTTTGATCCACAGCACCTGCTGTATTTCCTACTTTGACAATAGCCTCCTTAACTGCCTTGCCTCCTTCTTTACAAATTTGTTGACTCTCGGTTGATGTGTACGAACTGCTGACGGTCACACCGTTCTTAGTGGCACCTGAACAAATTTCCGCCGAAGTAAATTTAACGGTGTCAGCAAATAAAAAGACCGTAGATGCAATGCAAGCGACTACAAATAATAATACTTTTTTCATATTCTTTTTTGTTAATTTTAATTCTCTCGACACGCGCACATACGCGTATATTTTACAAGGTGCAAAATTACAAAAAATAAATGATACGCAGGTGTATTTTTTAATTTATTTTGTGTAAATTTTGACAAACATTTGTGTATATGATATTTTTTTTGTAATTTTGCACGATTATTGAGTTTACTCAATCTGACAATTATTATAAACAATAAATTAAGACAAAACAATGAAAAAACATTTTCTTTTAATTGCTGCGATATTCATTTCCGTAGCAATGATGGCGGAAGAAGAAGCTGCTCCTGTTAAGGACTGGAAATGGTCTGGTATAGTAGGTTTGAACGCCACTGCAACCGGTATGGCTAACTGGGCTGCCGGCGGTAAAAACAATGTAACAGGTACCGCATTTGGTAAAGTACGTTGCCTATACGACAAGAACAGTCTCAGTTGGGAAACCAATTTGGACGTAGAATATGGTTTGAGTTATGTGGACCAAAAATACGACAAACTGCAAAAAGCCAGTGACCACCTCAAATTAGACACCAAATTCGGTTGGGCATTTAAGAAAAGTTGGTATCTGACAGTTAATGCCTCCTTCCAAACACAGTTTGATTTAGGTAAGGAATATACCGGCACGGCAGATCCCAACAAAATCATTTCTAACATCTTGGCTCCTTCTTACACCGACATCTCCGTCGGTATCGACTGGAAGCCTAATAGCATTTTCTCTATCTATCTGTCACCCGTGGCAGGACGTATCACCACGGCTTACGTTAGCGACAAAGTCAATGACCGCTTTGAAGACGAAACGCTCTATCCATTCGGATTGCGTCAGGCTCTGCAAGAGGCTTACGGCACGTGGAAATACACCGACAATGGCGATGACGGATATACCAAAGATTATTGCAATGCCAAGGCTGAGTTGGGTCTCACATTGAAAGGTAGCATCAACTGGACATACAAAGACCTCAAAATCATTACCGGCGTAACGCTCTATACCCCTTATGCGTGGGACAAGACTAAATTGTATAAATTTACCGACGAAGAAGGAACATCGTATATCTTCTCGGAAAATCAGGAAGAACAAATCGAGAAGAAAGGTTTTACCTTTGAAGATGGTGAATACCTCGGCTACCGTGACAATAACCGCCGCTTCTGCAATTTCGATGTAGATTGGACCACTTCCATCTCCTACCAATGTCTCAAATGTCTCAATATAACACTTTCGACCGACCTTAAATACGTGAACGGTCTGAGCATCAACGGCGGCAAAGAGAAAGTTCAATTCCTTGCCAACCTTGGTTTAGGTGTTAGTTATTCGTTCTAAACAAGACACCTGATTGAATGGATTTATTAGCGCAACTTGAAGATAACATCCACCGCCTGCTTGATAGGGTCAATACCTTAGAGCAGGAGGTAGATGACTTGCGTAAAAAAAACGAAGAACAACGGCAGGAAATGATGCGGACGCACGGTGAATTGGTAAGCGCGCAAGACAAATATCGCAAACTGCAAGTGGCACATGCCTTGCTCGGAGGCGAAGAAGAACGTCAAAAAGCTAAAAACCAGTTAACAAACATCATCTCTCAATTAGACCGTGCCATAGAAGCACTTAAACAATGACGGACAAGCAACATATCACATTGACGTTGGATACACACCGCATTGCTTTGGACGTTGAGCGAGAAGAAGAACCTTTCTATCGCAAAGCGCAAGAACTACTCAACGAGCAATACACCAAATATCAACGACGTTTGCCATCTGCTTCATCTGAACAGATTTGGATGTATGTTGCCTTGCAAGTGGGCGTCAATATATTTGCTTCCACAAGAGACAAAGACCTTGAACCTTATCTAAAAGCCATCAAAACACTGAACCGGGAAATAGAAAACAAGTTAAACAATATAAATTAAATTTTTGCATTATGAATATCATTCTCATAACCGCCATTATTTCGGCAATAGCAGGTAGTGTGGTTTGCTATCTCTATTTCCGCTATTCCGCTAAAGGATTCCTCCATAAGACTGAGGAAGAGGCTGAAACCATCAAGAAAAACAAGATGATTGAAGCCAAAGAGAAATTTATTGCTCTCAAATTGGAGCATGACAATGCCATGCGCGCAGACGAGCAACGTAAACAGCAACGCGAGCAACAACTCAACCAACGGCAGAACGAATTAAATCAACGTCAAGGTGAGTTGCAACGCCAACAAAACGAGTTGAACCAGCAACTCCAAACCCTCGAAGGACAACAAAAAGCCCTTGAATTCAAACAGCAAGAAACAGAAAAAATGCACCAGCAGGCGCAAAAGCAGTTAGAGTCCCTCTCCGGCATGTCTGCCGAAGAAGCCAAGAAACAACTCGTTGAGGCGATGCGTGACGAAGCCAAAACGGCTGCTATGGCGTATGTAAATGAAGCCATGGACGAGGCACGTTTGAATGCCAATAAAGAAGCCAAGAAAATCATTATCCAAACCATTCAGCGTGTCGCTTCCGAAACAACGGCAGAAAATGCCGTATCGGTCTTCCATATTGATAATGACGAAGTTAAGGGTCGCGTTATCGGTCGTGAAGGACGTAATATCCGTGCTTTGGAAGCTGCTACCGGCGTGGAAATCGTAGTGGACGACACCCCCGAGGCTATCACTATCTCCGGTTACGATCCTATCCGCCGTGAGATAGCCCGTCTGTCCTTGCACCAACTCGTGCAGGACGGTCGTATTCACCCTGCCCGCATTGAGGAAGTGGTTGCTAAAGTGACCAAGCAGGTGGAAGACGAGATTATTGAGACCGGTAAACGTACTACCATCGACTTGGGCGTACACGGTCTGCACCCTGAGTTGATTCGCCTGATAGGTAAGATGAAATACCGTTCTTCGTATGGTCAAAACCTGCTCCAGCACGCACGCGAGACAGCCAACCTCTGTGCCGTCATGGCTGCCGAGTTGGGACTGAACCCCAAGAAAGCCCGCCGTGCCGGTTTGTTGCATGACCTTGGCAAGGTGGCTGAAAACGAGGAGGAACTGCCGCACGCAGAGTTGGGTGGCAAGATATGCGAGAAATACGGCGAGAAACCCGACATTTGCAATGCCGTGGCTGCTCACCACGATGAATGTCCGATGGAGACGCTTATTGCTCCTATTGTGCAAGCGTGTGACGCTATCTCAGGTGCCCGCCCCGGCGCACGCCGTGAGATTGTAGAGACCTATGTTAAACGTCTTAATGACTTGGAGAACATGGCAATGTCCTACCCGGGCGTAGTTAAGACGTACGCACTGCAAGCAGGTCGTGAACTGCGCGTCATCGTAGGTGCTGACAAGATTTCGGATAAGGATACCGAATTGCTGTCCTTCGACTTGGCAAAGCGTATCCAGGACGAGATGACTTATCCCGGACAGGTGAAAGTTACCGTCATCCGCGAAGTCCGTGCCGTGAATGTGGCAAAGTAAAGTCCTTTACTGGTTCTTAACGGGGGTAGAACGGGAGTAGAGCGTACTGTTATACTACTCATACATAACAAATAAATCAATATCGCCTATGAAATAAAACAAGCAAGAAAATTGCACAATAATAACTAACGAACCGTTAGCTTAATTCTCACTCATTCGAATATCGCCAATTTTCGCAACGAGAAGTAAGTTTAGCGTTCACGCGTAGCGTGGGCTTTACTTCATAATTCGATAACAAAGGTGTTTGGCGATGCCTGAATGAGTGGATTAAAAGTTTAGTCCACTTTTTTGTGCCTCGTCAAACAACGGACTGCAAAAAAAAGTAAACAACTGATTAAATAAAATAATTATGACAAAGAAATACAACGGAAGAATTAGAAAATTATCCTTCTTGGGACTTATGTTTGTTGTTTTTAGTTTTTATTCGTGCGATAAAAATGAAAAATCTTTAACAGATGGTTTAGAAGGATATTATTTTCAATATTATCAAACTACGACTAAATTTTCTGATCGAAAAAGTGGTAAATGTTATGAAATGTATAGGGGGTTTTATTTAGATGGCAGTGGTAATGGCTTATATTATCCGTATGTAGCGGAAGGATTCGGTTATTGGTATCCACTTTTGGATGAAAGCCAATTAATAAAAAACTATTATTATCAAGCTGGGTGCGCTCATGTTATGTATTATAAAAAAGTCGGCACTAACATTAATGTAATATGTCCTGACGAAGGAACAGTTACGTTTGAACTCCAAAACACAATAAAAATTAAATAACGTTTTGTAAAGTTCTATAAAAATGCATGCTGATTTTGCAGCGTGCATTTTTTCCCTTTTTTCCACTCGCGGAGAATGGTGGCACATATTATACAACGTTGTGCTCAATATAATATTTAAAGTAGGGATCTTCTATCTCAAATTGAGTAGTGTAAATCACAAAACCTTCACGTTGGAGTTTCTTGAGGGCACTATAAATGGTGCTGGTATGGTATTCATTGGTTTGTAAAGGACGACCCGTCGCAAGGCGTTGCAAAATCCACTTGCAGGTGCGATTTAAACTGAACCATAACCGCTCATAGTCCAAATTGTGCGTTTCAACAATTTGGTCAACGGCTGTTGCCAAAATAT
>JAKSMY010000032.1 GCA_024400275.1 Paludibacteraceae bacterium
TTTGTGTTCCGTTTACTTTTATGCTGCTCAAGAAAGCATTACTGGACAATGGGTCTGCTTCAGTGATAGTTACCATATAATCGGTGGTCTCGCCGGTCGAATTGGTGAACGTGAATTTAACTGCTCCACCGCTGAAATCGGTTGCGGTATTGGGTGTCCACGAAGCGATATTCTTACCAGTGAAAGTAGGTTTGATGGCGGTTAGACCGGTGCCGTACTTGATTTTACCGGTAATGGTCATATTCACATTATCCACCGTAGCTCCGGCAGCGGTGATATTGTCCCAAGTAGCAGTTTCTACTTTGGGTTTGCTGCTGGCTTTGGTGAAGGTGATTTTATACTCTTTTTTGGTAGTACCATCTTCGGCAGTCACATTGATTGTAGCAGTGCCCGGTACAGCAGTTGCTTGAGTGACATCGGCTTTGGCTTTGCCGTCTGTGGTAGTAGCAGCCACAGTAGGTGTACCCGAGTAGTCGGCACGTAACTCCACACTGTACGACGTCAGGTCAGCAGAAAAACCGTCAACGCCTATCCCGTCCACAGTGAGTGCCTTGAGGGTAGCAACATCTGACGGACCTGCAGAGGCAAAACTGATTTGCGAAAAATAGGTATTACTCTTGTCACCGGTTGCGATGAGCGCATAAAATCCGCTTCCGACAGTTGTGGTGCCCGTAAACGTGCTATTTGTGGCAGCAATGTCAATGGTAAAACTTGACGATGCCGTTGTAGTCTTGAACGTGTAGGATGTTTTGCCATCGTTTGCTGCGTTGTAGAGCACTTTATACTCATCTTCGGTAATTGTATATAAATTACAAGTTACTGTATGTGCGTTTTTACTCTCTGAGTGTAAAATGCTAACGGTAACATTTGTTTGATTATCTACATAGAACACAACTCCACCGTTGGTGTTTTGTGTCTTGATACCTTTCCCGTCGGAGTAACTGTATGAACCTCCTCGAAAGGTATAGCACCCGTCAGCTAATTTCATGAATCTGTTGGAATTGCTGACTTTTACGTTGACAGGAACATCGCCTTTGGCACTTTCATATCCCCAAACGTTGGCAATGACCATCATGCAACTAACTAATACTAATAACGCTTTTTTCATATTTGTTGATGTTAATAATTTTTCACTTGGCATAAGTGCACATATATGCATTTTATTTCACGATGCAAAATTACAAATAATTATTTATAATAAGGTGTAAAAATTAACTTTTTTTGTGTATTTTTTGACAAACTATTGCGTATGTGAGATATTTTTTGTAATTTTGTACGAATATTGAGTATAACTCAATCCTAAGTAGTTAATTCATAAAACAAAATCAAATGAAAAAAGCATTTTTAATTATTGCTGCCATATGTACGTCCGTAGTGATGTTGGCAGAAGATGAGGCCGCTCCGGTCAAAGACTGGGCATGGTCCGGAATCGTAGGTATCAACGCTAATGCGACCGGTATGGTCAACTGGGCTGCCGGTGGTAAAAACAATGTTACCGGTACCGCATACGGCAAGGTTCGTTGCCTGTACGACAAGAACGGTTTGAGTTGGGATACCAACTTGGACGTGGCTTATGGTCTGAGTTACGTGGATCAAACGTACGACAAGATGCAAAAGGCATCGGACTATTTGAAATTCAACACCAAATTCGGTTGGGCATTTGCCAAACAGTGGTATTTGACCGTCAATGCCGGTTTTCAAACCCAATTCGACCTCGGTCGTGAGTACAAAGGTACGGGCGAATTCAACCCTGTGTTGAGTAATATCCTCGCTCCTTCCTACACCGATATATCTGTCGGTATTGACTGGAAGCCCAATAGCATCTTCTCGGTGTATCTCTCTCCTGTGGCAGGTCGTATCACAACTGCTTATGTGAGCGACAAGGTAAACAAACGCTTTGAAGATCAATATCCGATTATTGAAGGTAAAGATGATGGTTTGCGTCAAAAACTGCAAGAGGATTACGGTGTGTGGAAATACACGGACAATGGCGATAACGGCTATACCAGGGAGTACCGAAACGCCAAAGCCGAGCTCGGTCTTACCTTGAAAGGTAACATCAACTACACCTACAAGGACCTCAAGATTATCACCGGTGTAACCATTTACACCCCGTATGCATGGGACAAAACCAAATTGTATCACTTCATTGACGTAGAAGGTACGGAATATATTTTCTCGGAGAACCAACAGGCATTGGCAGAGAAAAAAGGTCTTGTTTGGGAAGACGGCGAATATCTTGGCTACCGCGACAATAACCGCCGTTTCGGTAACTTCGATGTGGATTGGAACGTGGCTATCTCCTACCAATTCCTCAAATGCCTGAGTGTATCGCTGGCTACAGATTTGAAATACGTGAACGGTCTGAGCATCAACGGTGGCAAAGAGAAAGTACAATTCTTGGCTAACTTAGGTTTGGGCGTTAGTTACGCTTTCTAACCGGCCACAATACCCATCTAAATGGAACCTGTAGTTGATTTGGAAAACAATATTCACCGCTTGTTTGAGCGCATAGATGTGCTCGAACAGGAGGTGAATGTTTTGCAGCAAAAGAACAATGACCAACTGCAGGAAATAATGAGGACGCATAGCGAATTTGTCACGTTGCAGGACCAATACCATAAACTGCAAGTGGCCTATTCGATGCTTGGAGGGGAGGAAGAACGAAATAATGCACGTAGTCAGGTGAACAATATGATTGCTCAGTTGGACCGTGCCTTGGAAGCTTTGAAACAATGAGTGACACGCAGCATATCGTCTTGACATTGGATACTCACCGTGTCCCGCTCAACATAGAACGGGACCAAGAGCCGTTTTACCGCAAGGCGCAGCAGATGCTGAATGCAGAGTACAATAAGTATAGGATGAGTATTCCGTCCGCTACAACGGAACAGTTGTGGATGTACGTGGCCCTCAAGGTGGCCTATAATTTATACGCGTCCACGCGTGAGTTAGACCTTGAACCTTATCTGAAAGCCATCAACACACTCAATCGAGAAATAGAAAATAAATTAACCAATCAGAAATAGCAACAGTATGATTACAACCATTGTGATAGCCGTTATTGCCCTCATAGTAGGTGCTACGGCATGTTACCTGTTCTTCCGCTATTCATCGTCCGGTTTGCTCAAGAAAGCCGAGGAAGAAGCGGAGGTAATTAAGAAGAACAAGATGATAGAGGCCAAGGAGAAATTCATTGCCCTCAAGTTGGAGCACGATAATGCCATGCGTGCCGATGAACAACGTAAACAGCAGCGTGAGCAACAGCTCAACCAACGCCAAAACGACCTCAATCAACGCCAGAGCGAGATTCAGCGTCAGCAAAACGAGTTGCAACAACAGCAACAAACTATTGAGAACCAGCAGAAAGCGCTTGAGTTCAAGCAGCAGGAGATAGACAAGATGCACCAACAGGCGCAACGTCAGTTGGAGTCCCTGTCGGGTATGTCGGCAGAGGAGGCCAAGAAACAACTCGTGGAGGCAATGCGTGACGAGGCCAAGACGGCTGCTATGGCTTATATCAACGAGACGATGGACGATGCGCGCTTAACCGCCAACAAAGAGGCCAAGAAAATAGTGATTCAAACTATTCAACGTGTGGCATCGGAGACAACCGCTGAGAATGCCGTTTCCGTCTTTCATATTGATAATGACGAGGTTAAGGGCCGTGTTATTGGCCGTGAGGGACGTAATATCCGTGCTTTGGAGGCAGCTACCGGCGTCGAACTGGTGGTGGACGATACACCGGAGGCAATCACTATTTCCGGTTATGACCCTATCCGTCGTGAGATAGCCCGTTTGTCGTTGCACCAACTCGTGCAGGACGGTCGTATTCACCCTGCCCGTATTGAGGAAGTGGTGGCTAAGGTGACCAAACAAGTGGAGGACGAGATTATCGAGACCGGTAAACGTACCACCATCGACTTGGGCGTACACGGTTTGCACCCTGAGTTAATTCGTCTGATAGGTAAGATGAAATACCGTTCTTCGTACGGTCAGAACTTGCTGCAGCACGCCCGCGAGACTGCTAACCTGTGTGCCGTGATGGCTTCGGAGTTGGGACTCAATCCCAAGAAAGCCCGTCGTGCCGGTTTATTGCATGATATAGGTAAAGTGGCAGAGAACGAGGAGGAACTGCCGCACGCAGAGTTAGGTGGCAAGATTTGCGAGAAATACGGAGAGAAACCCGATATCTGCAACGCCGTTGCTGCCCACCATGATGAGTGCCCGATGGAGACCTTGATTGCTCCTATCGTTCAGGCATGTGACGCTATTTCCGGCGCTCGCCCGGGTGCCCGTCGCGAGATTGTAGAGACCTACGTTAAACGTCTCAATGACCTTGAGAATATGGCTATGTCTTACCCGGGTGTGGTTAAGACGTATGCACTGCAAGCCGGTCGTGAGTTGCGCGTGATTGTGGGTGCAGACAAGATTTCCGACAAGGATACCGAACTGCTGTCATTCGACTTGGCTAAACGTATCCAAGACGAGATGACCTACCCGGGTCAAATCCGTGTTACCGTCATTCGTGAGGTCCGTGCCGTCAATGTAGCAAAGTAAAGTCATTTACCTGTCCTTAACGGGGGTAGAGCGTACTATTAGTGTACTCTTAAATAACAAATGGATTTTCTTACCGGCTTCTGGATATACAAAGAATAAAGAATGTTCTAATGTAGGAGTTTATGGTGAGTATTGGTCATCTACTAAATTTGATGATGAACGTGCACAAGGCATTCATTTTGAGAAATCAGTTGTTTCTGAGTTGTTGGATAATTGCTATTGGGGATTTGTTGTAAGACCTGTTCTTGCGATTGAAAACGAATAATGTTGACCATAGAAAGGCGATGCAATTAGGGCTGCTAACTATTAAGTTGGCAGCCCTAATGTTTGTTTTGCACCTCGCGGAGAACGGCTACAGATAAAAATCTTTCGTCATTTCGGCATACTCTTCACTTCGTGGGGAGTGTGCCGATTCGATATATAGCGAATGCTCCTCTATACCTCCCTTCAAATTTGAGGCACTCTTTACAAATTCTATTAAAATGCGGATAGGCGTGGGGTGGTCGGGTTTGCTGAAAACACGGGTAAGACGGGTGGGGTAGAGCCCTTGCACAGAGGCGAGACGGATAATCTGCTCTTCTGCCGTGGCAGGAAGGACCAAAGCAAGTGTCCCATGTTCCTTCAATAAACGTGCGCTATGCCTTAGTAAATCTTCATAACTCAGCGTATCGGTGTGGCGTGCCAGCTCACGCCCCTTGTCGGGGTTCTTAAGCGAATCGACAAAATAGGGTGGGTTGCTGACAATGAGGTCGTAGTTGGTTGGAAAGGACCCTTCTAAATCTCCCCTCAAAGGGGAGACTTGTTGTAGAGAGCAGAGATGGGCGTGGAGGCGCTTTGTCCACGGTGAATGCCCAAAATTATACGTGGCTTGCTCCACCGCCTGTGGGTCAATATCTATAGCATCAATATGAACCCAATCGTGCATTGTGCATTGTCCACCGTCAATCATTCTTTGCGCCAGCATGAGCGCAATCAATCCGCTCCCTGTTCCAACATCTAAAATCGTGCATTGTGCATTGTCAACCGTCAATCCCCCAAGATGACACCACGCACCCAACAGGACACCATCGGTGCCGACTTTCATGGCGCACTTGTCGTGCCAAACGGTGAACTGCTTAAACCTGAAGAAAGGATTCCCCATCTCTCTAACCTCTAACCTCTAACCTCTCCTCATGATGGTGCTCTTCACCCAACAAATGGACACCTAAATACACCCCATAACCAATAAACAGAACGGCACAAACATACCTGAACCAATGTTCAAAACGGTGCATCTTGTCGGTGAGCGTTTGAGCAGAAACGGCACTATAGCAGATAATCCATGCCAGCACCATAATAGGCAGACCCGTTCCCAAACCGAAAACAATGGGCATAAGCCACTGTCCGTACACATTCATCGTGACTGCCATCTCAATCATCGTGAAGAAATACACCAACCGATGGGGACAGAACGCGATGGCAAAGAAAATACCAAGCATGAACGCCCATAACCAACTGCTCTTGTCATCAACCGTTTGCAGCCACTTGCTCATGCCATGGTCGTGCTCGTGGTGATGGTGTCCGGCAAAGAGCAGCAGTAATCCGCAAATCAGCATAAACCCGCAGAGCATAGGTTCGCCCCATTCGTGCAGGAAATGTTGAATGTGGTCGGTCTGTGAACCCATGATGAAAGGTATGCTTAACAGCATGTAAGTCACCAACTTACCCAATACGAACATCAGTCCCGTAATCAGCACGCGGCGCTTGTTTTGCATCTCGCGGTCGATGTAGCCAATGGCAGCCACCGAGGTGAACAGCGTGCAGGGGTCTAATATCATCAAAAAGCCCAAAACAAGGGCAGTGAAGATTTTTAGCATTTTTTTCCTTAATTTTTTGCAAAGATACAATTTTTTTTGTAATTTTGCAACACAAATGAGGAAAATAGTCTATATATTGCTTTTTTTCTTGTTTATGGCCTCCTGCAGTTCGTCGGATCAGCGTTTGCAGAAGTTGCAGCAAGAAGCAGAATCAGAAGCTGCTTTGGTGGCGCGCGCCGTGGAATCGGGCAATCGTGATTCGACCCTGCTGCTGACGAGGCAAAGCGCAGATATTCTGTACCTGATTTTTGACCCTCGTGGTCTCGTCTATTGGTCCGACAATTCGCTGAATGTCAAATCATTGCCACCCAAGGAGTACGACCAATGGACTCCCTTTGAATTTGAAAATGCTTCGGCTATGGTGCGTTGGATACGTGCCGGCTGGTACGACGTGCTGGCCATTATACCGACCGAGTGGCATATCAACGGTTTGGACGAGATAGAACACAGTTTTTCCTATCAGCCGATACAAGATTCGCAGCAGCCGACCTCTCTTTGGCAGTCTTATCACGTGCGCGTACGCGTGTACTTTATTATATTGTTGGTCCTGTTCCTGCTCATTATCTGTCAGTCGGTTTGGATGCTTGTTCACGCCAAGGGCTTCTGGAACCTCCATTTACGGCAAAAAATGCAGCTCCTGCTGTCGGCTGTGATTTTGATTTCGTTCGTGTATGTGGAGGTGTCGGTAATGCGTTTTGAGCGCAAGATGTACGAGGAACAACAAAAAGAGCGTCTGCAGGACAAGTGCCGTTATCTGCAAAGTGCGTTGCAGAATATGTACTATTGGGACCTGTCCCTGTCAGGATACAATTCCGAAGGCATGAACTCCGATTTGCGTGAGTTGGGCTATACGTATGGTGCTGATATTCACGTCTATGACATGAATGGCTTTTTAGTGGGGTCATCTACGCCGTCCTTGTTCAACAAGGGGTTGCTTAACCACTATATGGACCCGAATGTCTATTTCTCCTCCGAGCCCACGCAGATTAGGCACGAACATATCGGTTCGGTGCGCTACTTGGCTGCGTTCACGGAGTTCTACAACGGATTTAATGTGCAAATCGGTTATATCGTAATGCCGTTTTTCCTGTCCGAAGACGAGATAGCCCACAACGAGGACGCTTTTTTGGCACGCCTGCTGCCGCCTTATATCATCGTGATAGTGCTGACGTTGCTGCTGTCGTATGTGGTGGCAGAGCGTTTGACCAAACCTTTGCGCCGGTTGACGGAGAAAATGCAGAACTTTGCCTTGGGCAAGAACAACCACATCGACTACATCTACAAGGACGAGGTGGGTGATTTGGTGAAGCGTTATAACCAGATGGTGGATCAATTGGAACTGACCTCACGGCGCCTGATTCGTTCCGAGCGTGAAGGTGCTTGGCGCACGATGGCACGGCAGATAGCGCACGAGATAAACAATCCGCTGACGCCGATGAAACTGACTGTGCAACAGTTACAACGTATGCGTGGAACGGCCGATTTTGATGCCAAATTTGAGAAAGCGTCCACCATGCTCGTTGAGCAGATAGATAACTTGAGCCGCATTGCCACCTCCTTCTCCACCTTCGCCAAACTGCCTAAAGTGGTCACATCTGAGGTGGACATCGCCGCCAAACTGAGTCAGGCGGTGGCGCTGCAGCAGGATAATGCGACGCATATTCCGATTCGCTATTTGGGCGCAGACAGTGGGGTGATGGCGTATGCCGACAGGGAGCAGATAGGGCAGGTATTTACCAATGTGCTGAAGAACGCTTTACAGGCACTGGAGAATAGTGACAACGGCGATATAATAGTCATTCTCAAGGAGTTAGAGTCAGAGGTGGAAATATCTGTTTCCGATAACGGCCCCGGTATTCCTGAGGAAATTCGCACTAAGATTTTTACGCCCAACTTCACTACTAAATCCACCGGCACGGGACTCGGTTTGGCGATATCGAAGAATATCGTGGAGGGCTCGGACGGGCGTATCACATTTACAACATCGGACAAAGGAACAACATTCTATATTTATTTCAAAAAACAACTCGTATGAAAACGCAAGAGATTATGCAGCAACTTGCTGCTAAGCACCCCGGCGAGGCAGAGTATTTGCAAGCCGTTGAGGAAGTTTTGAACTCGATTGAGGAAGTGTACAACCAGCATCCTGAGTTTGAAAAAGCTCGAATTATCGAGCGTATGGTGGAGCCGGACCGTATTTTGACGTTCCGTGTTACATGGGTGGACGACCAAGGACAGGTACAGACCAACCTCGGCTACCGTGTGCAGTTCAATTCTGCCATCGGTCCCTACAAAGGCGGTCTCCGTTTTCACAAGGCAGTAACGCCTTCCATGCTCAAGTTCTTGGGCTTTGAACAGACCTTTAAGAATGCCCTGACAACCCTCCCGATGGGTGGTGGTAAGGGTGGTTCGGATTTCGACCCCGTGGGCAAGTCCAATGACGAAATTATGCGTTTCTGTCAGGCCTTTATGCTTGAGTTGTGGCGCTGCATCGGTCCCGACCAAGATATTCCTGCAGGCGATGTAGGCGTAGGTGGACGTGAGATTGGTTTCCTGAACGGCATGTACCAAAAACTCTCGCAACGTTACCACACCGGTGTTTTGACGGGTAAGGGTATGACGTGGGGTGGCTCTATTCTTCGTCCCGAGGCAACCGGTTTTGGCGCACTCTATTTCACGCAGCACGTTCTCCAAACGGCAGGCAAGGACATCAAGGGCAAGACGGTGGCTATCTCCGGCTTCGGTAATGTGGCTTGGGGCGCTTGCATCAAGGCAACCGAGTTAGGTGCCAAGGTCATCGCTATCTCCGGACCTGACGGCGTATGTGCTATACCCAATGGTATCGACAAGGAAATGATTGATTATATGCTCGTTATGCGTGCTTCCAACCGCAATAAAGTGCAAGATATGGCCGATAAATTCCCAGCCAAGGCACAGTTCACCGCCGGCAAGAAAGCGTGGTCGCAGAAGTGCGACATCGCTCTGCCTTGCGCCTTCCAGAACGAACTTAGCGAGGACGATGCCAAAGAATTGGTTGCCAACGGCACTTGGTGCTGCTGCGAGGTCAGCAACATGGGTTGCCAGCCCGGTGCCATTCACTATTTCCAAGCACAGAAAGGTTTCCTCTTTGCCCCGGGTAAGGCAGTCAATGCCGGTGGCGTAGCCACTTCCGGTTTGGAGATGACGCAGAACGCTGAACATATATCGTGGACGGGAGCAGAGGTAGATGAGCGTTTGCACCACATCATGGCCTCTATTCACGATCAATGCGTTAAGTTCGGTACTCGTCCGGACGGCACGATTGACTATGTCAAAGGTGCCAACATCGCCGGCTTTATGAAGGTAGCGCAAGCTATGCTTGAACAGGGATTGGTATAATCAGCTGTTCAAGGTAATTTACTGTTGGAACAGGGATTGGTATAAACTCTAAACTGTAGGCAGCTCAGCTGCCGTCCTCTAAACTTATGTATTCTGATTTTCAAAAATACTTGCAGACCACCCTCGCTGAGATACGCGAGGCGGGTTTGTATAAAAACGAGCGTGTGATTATCACGCCACAGTCCTCCGGCATTCAGGTCGAGGGCGGAAAAGATGTCATTAACTTCTGCGCCAATAACTACCTCGGTTTGGCAGATAACAAGGAATTGATTCAGGCAGCCAAAGACCGCATGGACGCACGCGGTTATGGTATGGCTTCGGTGCGTTTTATCTGCGGTACGCAGGACACGCATAAGATGTTGGAGAAGGCCATTTCGGACTTCTTTGGCACCGAGGACACCATCTTGTATGCTGCATGTTTTGATGCCAATGGCGGTCTCTTTGAACCCCTGCTGACAGCGGAAGATGCTATTATCTCCGATGCCCTCAACCATGCTTCCATCATTGATGGTGTGCGTCTGTGCAAAGCCGTCCGTTACCGCTATGCTAACGGTGATATGGCGGATTTGGAGAAGCAACTGCAAGCAGCTCAGGCACAGCGTTTCCGCATCATCGCCACCGATGGCGTCTTCTCGATGGACGGTAATGTATGTCCGTTGGACAAGATTTACGAACTGGCACAGAAATACAATGCCCTTGTCATGGTGGACGAGAGTCACTCGGCAGGTGTGGTCGGCAAGACGGGTCACGGTGTCACCGAGCAGTATAACCTGCGTGGCAAGATAGAAATCCTTACCGGTACCCTCGGCAAGGCCTTTGGCGGTTCGGTAGGTGGTTTCACTACGGGTAAGAAAGAGATTATCGACCTCTTGCGTCAGCGCAGTCGTCCCTATCTGTTCTCCAACTCTATTCCGCCGATGATTGCTGCTGCCGGACTCAAGACCTTTGAATTGCTTACGCGCGACAATACCTTGCAGGACCGTCTGCATCAGAATACCGACTATTTCGTTGCTAAGATGAAAGCCGCCGGATTTGACATCAAACCTACCCAGTCGGCTATTTGTGCCGTCATGTTGTATGACGCACGGCTCAGTCAGGAGTTTGCAGCCGCGTTGCAGGAAGAAGGTATTTATGTAACGGGCTTCTATTATCCCGTCGTTCCGCAGGGTCAGGCGCGTATTCGTGTGCAACTGTCTGCTGCTCATACGCAGGAGCAACTCGACAAAGGTATTGCCGCCTTCATCAAAGTCGGCAAAGCCCTTGGCGTATTAAAATAATCGTGCATTGTGCATTGTCAATTGTCAACTATATGAAAGCATTAGTTAAGCGTTATCCGGATTGGGGTATTTGGATGGAGGATGTACCCATGCCCGAAGTGGGCGTCAACGATGTCCTCATTAAAGTGAAGAAAGCCGCTATTTGTGGTACGGACCTTCACATGTACAAGTGGGACGACTGGGCGCAAGCCCACTGCACACCGCCTTATACGATGGGTCATGAGTTCGTGGGCGAGGTGGCAGAGGTTGGTCCGGGTGTCCGTAATTTCAAGGTTGGCGAGCGCGTCACTGCCGAGGGACATATCGTCTGCGGACATTGCCGTAACTGCCGCCGTGGTATGGGACACGTCTGCGAAAATACCATCTCGGTCGGCATTATGGGCAAGGACGGTTGCTTTGCCGAATATGTCACTATTCCCGAGTCTAACGTAGTCAAACTGCGTGACGAGATACCTGACGATTTTGCCGCTATCATGGACCCCTTTGGCAATGCTACACATACCGCCCTTGCTTTCCCACTGTTGGGTGAAGATGTACTCATCACCGGTGCTGGATTGATTGGCACGATGGCCGCCGGTATATGCCGTTATGCAGGTGCCAAGAATATCGTCGTTACCGACCTCAACCCACTTCGTCTTGATATAGCCAAGAAAATGGGAGCCACTATCACGGTCGATGGCAGCAAAGGTGAGACGATAGAGGGCGCTATGGCGCAACTCGGTATTCGTGGTTTTGATGTCGGTTTGGAGATGTCCGGCGCACCGTCTGCTTTTAATGATATGGTGGCGCACATGTATAAGGGTTCCAATATCGCTCAACTCGGTATTTTGCCGTCTAATACGCAGGTCAACTGGTCGGACGTTATCTTCAATGCCTTGACGATTAAGGGTATTACGGGTCGCCGTATGTGGGAGACGTGGTATCAGATGGAGCAGATGTTACTTGGTGGCTTAGACCTCAGTCCTGTTATCACGCATCGCTTCAAATTTGACGACTTCCAGAAGGGCTTTGACGTCATGGTTAGCGGCCAATGTGGTAAAGTATTATTGGAGTGGTAACTATCGGTCTGCTTGCCTCCCAATTGGACCAATTCGCCTACGCTTCCTTTGCGTAGGCGTTTTTTATGCAAAATGCAGAAATATTTGCATATATGCAAAAAAAGTCGTACCTTTGCAGTCGTAAAAGTACGTAAATGATGCATCATTCAGGTTTTGTCAATATAGTTGGCAACCCCAACGTGGGTAAATCGACGCTTATGAACGCCCTTGTGGGCGAGCGGTTGTCTATCATCACCTCCAAGGCGCAGACGACCCGTCATCGTATTATGGGTATTGTCAATGGGGAGGATTTTCAAATCGTCTATTCGGACACCCCGGGCGTGTTGCACCCTAATTACAAGTTGCAGGAGCAGATGTTGGAGTTCTCGCGTTCTGCCCTTGTGGACGCAGATGTGCTGCTGTATGTGACCGACGTGCAGGATACGCCCGACAAGAATGCTGAGTTCCTTGAGAAAGTCAAGCGTATGGCGGCTGCCGGAACGAAAGTTTTTCTTATCATCAACAAGATAGACCTTACCACCCAAGATACTTTGGAACGCTTGGTGGATTTTTGGCACCATGAATTGCCCGAGGCAGCCGTTTATCCTATTTCGGCACAGGAGCGTTTTGGCATTGACCAACTATTTGACGCCATCAAAAATGCTTTGCCCGAATGTCCGCCTTTCTTTGACAAGGACCAGCTGACCGACAAACCCGCGCGCTTCTTTGTCAATGAGATTATTCGCGAGAAAATCCTGCTTAACTACGATAAGGAAATACCTTATAGCGTGGAAGTGGAGGTAGAGGAGTTTAAGGAAGAGGAGCAGATCATCCGCATCTCGGCTGTCATCTATGTGGAGCGTGAGTCGCAAAAGGGGATTATCATTGGCAAGCAGGGTAGTGCGCTCAAGAAAGTGGGTACGCTGGCGCGTAAGGACATAGAGGCGTTCTTCCAGAAGCAGGTCTTCCTCAAACTCTTTGTCAAGGTGGATAAGGACTGGCGCAGCAATCAAGGCCGCCTCCGTCACTACGGCTACGACCTCGATTAATAGGTCGTACTTAGTTCATTTGACCGACTGAACAAGTATTTCCAAATCTTGCACGGTTTTACATCTTACACACAAAAAGAGGAGGTCACAAGTAAACTTGCACCTCCTCTTTTTGCTTGTAATCTGCATTCCGCTTGCGGAAAGTGAGGGATTCGGCACTCCCTTGCTCGCGAAGCTCGCAATTCCTCCGAATGCCTAAACCTTGCTAGGAGCATCCTTGCAAGCATTTACCTCGCTCATAGCAGAAAGGCAGAAACAAACGACACGATGTGTCTCCATTTTGTCCATTCTGTCAGCCAATTATGAACAAGTTCCTATTGTCCGACATGCTGTACAAAAAAACGGAAACCCAATTGGACTTCCGTTTTCGTTTCTGCGTTTCTGCTCATTCCCGAGCATTCCCTTGCGGAAAGTGAGGGATTCGAACCCCCGGTACGACGTAATGCGTACACCACATTTCGAGTGTGGCTCTTTCGACCACTCAGACAACTTTCCTTCGTCGGAAGAAACTTCGCTAAATGAATTTGCTGCGCAAATTGGAGCACTCTGTTCTTCCTCCTCTTCAATCCACAACAGAGTTGTGTCTTGATGTTTTTTTGCACCTCCGCTCTTCAAATCACAACAAGTTGCGATTTGATTGATTTGCCGACTTTGAACAAAGTTCTCATCGGTTATGGTCGTAAGCGAGTGCAAAGATACACTTTTTTTTTCATATATGCAAATGTTTGTTGCGTTTTTGCTAAAAAAAAGCAACCCGAAAGGTTGCCAATGGGGAAGGGGAGTGCTACATCAGTTAAGATGGGAAGTGGCGATAGTTGATATATCCATTATTGTCAACAGGGAGTTCTACATAACCATCATAAACAACTTGGGTAGATAAGATATCGTCTTTCATTACCTCTCTCAAATAATCTAAGTTCTTAAAGAAATCAGGGTGAAGCACCGTAGCCGATTTGATTTCGGTTGCATGCAATCGCATAGCGTCCTCTTGCAATAAGTCCACTTCATGTGCCTTGTCCCGATAGAAATATAAATTATCGTCCAACCCATGGTGATAGCGTTCTTTCAATTGATTGGCTACAACCATATTCTCAAACAAAGACCCCCTAATAGGACACGATGCCACATCTTTTTCTGAATGAAGTCCCAATAAATAGCACACCAAGCCGGTGTCATAAAAATACACCTTAGGAGCTTTGATGAGCCGTTTTCCGAGGTTGCGATAGTAGGGACGCAGTGTAAACGCCACATAAGATGTTTGCAACACACTTAACCATCCTTGAATGGTTTTTACAGATACACCTACTTCATTGGCTAATGCCGAGCTATTGAATTCTGTTCCTATTCGTGCGGCGCAAAGGCGAATGAATTTGGTAAATAAGTTGATGTCTCGAATGTTCGTCACCAAACGCACGTCACGTTGTATGTACGTAGAAAAATAACTATCATATACATTCCATACAGGGCGATTATCTCCCCAAATAGCAGGGAAACAACCTCGCAGGAGTAGCGTGTCCGTAGATAGGGGTGCTGCCGATTCTCCTAACTCACTCAGAGAGAACGGCAGCAATCGCAAAATGGCTACTCGTCCTGCCAAGGATTGGCTGATGTTTTGCATTAACAAAAAATTACTGCTTCCGGAAAGGATAAATCTGCGTGATTTATCTTCATCTACCAACACTTGTATCGCCGAAAAGACCTCTGGTAAATAATGTGCCTCGTCCAAAATGACTCCGGTAGTGAACTGCCGTAAGTACTCCACGGGGTTCATTTGTATTGCCAAGCGCACGGACTCCTGCTCTAAATTGATGTATTGGTATTGGGGAAACACCATTTTGCACAAGGTTGTCTTGCCGGATTGCCGAGGCCCGGTGATTGATAAGACAGGGAACGTGAGCACTAATTGCTCAACTATAGATTGAATTTGTCGGTTATACATAGTAGCAATATTTGAGGCGGATTTAGAATTAAATTCCAAATCGGTCCGCAAAATTACACTTTTTTACTGAAATATGCAAATTTTTAGGTGTAAAAATACCTTTTTTTGTATATAAATAAAGGATTGTATAGAAATTTATCTGTGTAATATGTTGGTAATGTGCGTAATATGATATGATTGGACGGATTTGGAATTAAACTACAAATCCGCCCGTATTTGGTATATACTTCTCTTTCTCGTAGCACCTCCGTAGCACTCGGACTATGTCTTTTCAGTCCGAGTGCTTAGTAGTTGACCACCCGGCGACCACTCTACAGGGTCTGTCTCCGACCTCTCCTCCCCATAAATCTTGCTTTTTTAGTTGGTGCTTTTTTGGGGTCGAGGGTTGATCGACACTTGACAGACATTTGACCGACACTTAACACAAAAAAAGCAACCCCGAAAGGTTGCTTTTTTTTTATAATGAAAAGGGGGAGTGTGACTAATCCTTCGAAGTGGTTTCTTTGAAGACAATAGTTGCATTTGCCACTTTTGTAGAATAATAATAATTTCCTCCTTCAAATGTAGCACCTGAAACGCTAACTTCAACTTCTTGTTCGCCAACAGTTCCCGTTGTTTTGTGTTGGAACTTAAAGGTAGCAGCATCAGCACCGGCGTAGCCAACATATTTTGGAGTGGACTTATCCGAATTTTGGTATGCTACACATTGAGAGCCAACAACAGGCAGAACTGACACCTCTGTATATTCATCTGGTGGAAGAACAATAACTACAGGCAAAGATACACCACTTTCTCCAAAACTTTCAAATTTTTTGTTCATCACATAATCATAAGTTTTAGTTCCTGTTGCTTCACCTTTAGCGGTAATTTTTAATCCATCCATTACAGCATTCACAGTGTAATTTTCGCGATTAGTAGAAATTTCTTGTGGAATAGATATTGTAGTTGTCAACATAAAACGGAATGCGCACCACACCGGACTAAGCTCAATCGCTTCGCCTAATTTGCAATTCTCACTTGATTCAAAACGCATTGTGTTCTTTGCAATACCATCTAAATGGTAGTATTGCTTTACAGGAACTTGAGCAGGACCATACACTACTTTGAATGCATCACCATCTGCTGGCATTTTTCCTCTAAAATAAGCTTCTGTGTTATCAACCTTAATATCCTCTTCATCTCCGAAACTACTTTGATCCTCTAACATGCGGAAAAATGCACTTTCAGTACCCATAACAACTTGAATGTTGTCACCTCTATTCCATTGGAATGCGATATCACCATATTCGTTGTTCATGTAATTGCCATTTTCGTCTTTGTTTCCCAATACAAAACCATCAATTTTACGAGGAGAAGATTGTGCTTGAGTATTATTGGACATATATACGCCCAACGTCACCTCTTGATCTTTAAGAAAATTGTTGTTTTGGGGCTCAAGACTATTTTTACATGCCGACAAAACAACAGCACATATACTGAGTAAAAAATAAACTTTTTTCATATAATTATTATTCAACTTGTACGTAATTTTTAGATAAATGTCTAATGGTCACTTTGGAATCCATATTGACGCTTTCGGCGCAGATGGTCATTTGGTTTTGAATTTGGAGCACTTGAGTCTCCGGGTTTTTGTACCTTTTCATTTTGTTGTTGTCCCTCAAACTTTGATTCCGGAGGGGCGGAGGTTAAATTGATATATCAGTTAACTAATTTTTCTTTTTTGTTCTCATTCTGAGCCACTTGCGGACAGGTCTAAAGACCTACTCCACGAAATAGCGCACAAAGATACACTTTTTTTTTTATATACACAAATTTTTGGGCAAGTTTTTTTTCATTTTTTTTTACAAAAAAGTTTTTTTTATGTTTAACAAAAACATAGATAAACTCCTTGTGTTTGCTGCTATGTCTCAGCAAGCCATTGAGCCAGTCGCTGTCTAAAAACCTTAGTGAGCAAGTTCCCTAATTAAAAACAATCACAATCGTCCACATTGTTTCTCTTTTTGGCAAAAGGACGACACGTCGTCGGTGCCAAAAGAGCCCCTAACGTGGACAACACAATAGAACAAAGAACACGATTCATTGCTTTGTGAATTTCGTATCTTCGTGCTGGCTGCATACGTGGGGAGAGCTCCACCGACAAGTAGCGAAGCGGAGTGTCTATTAGGGCGAAACACACAAGAGCAGACAGTTGTGATAATTGACAATTGAGAATGCACAATGCACGATTAACTAATTAAAAACAATCACAATCGTCCACATTGTTTCTCTTTTTGGCAAAAGGACGACACGTCGTCGGTGCCAAAAGAGCCCCTAACGTGGACGACACAATGGAACAAAGAACACGATTCATCGCTTTGTGAATTTCGTATCTTCGTGCTGGCTGCATACGTGGGGAGAGCCCTACCGACAAGGAGCGGGGGGAGAGACCCCCTCGGTCCCCCTTCAGAGGGGGAAGATAGGTAGTAGGTAGTAGGTAGTAGGTTGTAGGTTGTAGGGAGTAGGTTGTAGGGAGTAGGGGTTGACAATGCACGATGCACGGTGGCGGTTGACGGTGGCTGTCGCCAATCTTCTCTCAGCGCGGGTGTATTTCGGGACCACTTCGGGACCACTCAATCACTGCCAAAACTGAGGGGGTGGGTGGGGTGTAAATTGGGCAAGTTGTGGGTGGCAGGTTGCAGGTTGTATGGCAGAAAAAGTGAAAAAAATGAAAAAAGTGAAAATAAATTTGGAAATTCCAAAAAAAAGTCTTACCTTTGCAGCGAATTTGGATTTTTAGGTCATGCGTGCCCGTTCCAAAGTAATATTAGGAATATTAAAACAAAGAATATGAAACAGTATCTATCCCCAGAGACACAAGTTCTCCAAATCTACAACACTTTCGCCATCTGCGAAGTAAGCGGTGGCGGTGAACCTAAATCAGCAGGAACGAGCATACGGAATATGCCTCGTCAAACGCTAACAGTTCAATGGATTTAACCCTCTAATAGGCACTATTATGAAAAAGAATATATTTATTTTGTGCATTGCTTTTGCAATGGCGCTCGTATCTTGTAATAAGAATAATGAGCCGGAAATGAGTCCCGTTCAAGATGGCAAGGTCTCGTTCACCATACCAGCGCGTACCATTAACGCAGGAGGTGGCGCACAATCGGCTGCGCGCAAAATCAATGGTAATTTAACTGAAAAGTATATCGTTTTTAAATGGGAAGTAGAGGACAAAATAGAATTTAAGTTTTATGATTCAAATAAGAATTTGATTAAGGAAGAATTGTATACTGTTCAAGCTTCTGATATGAGTTCTGATAAAACTTCCATTTCTGTTTTGGTTGATGCCCCTAACAATGCACAATATGCGACAGCTGCTACAGGACCGGAGACTATTAAAACAGAACAATTACATGTGGTTAATGCGATGTCTAGTAATCATATGCGTTTTGAGACAGACGATTTAATACCTCTCAATCCGGGTGAAAATACACTTCCTATGAATCCGATATGGTCAGCCATTATTATTACGCCTACATACGAATATTATTTTGACGATATCGATGACAATGATCGAAGTTATGTGTCTACCACCATAGGTCTTGATAAAATCACATTAACCCAAACCATAGGGACAGAAGTCTTAGAGGTTAATTACATATACAGAAATAAGGGTGGGAATCAAACCAAAATTTCGAAAACTGCATATAATGGAGCAACACCAAGCACTCCTTATATTATTGTGGTTAATCCTGCAGAAGAATGCGATTTGGCAATAGATTTGTATTACAAAAAAGACTATTTTTCTGGAGAATCCGATAAGCAATGGGAAGACGAAGGTATGGACCCGTTTAAACTTAAGGTGGATGAGAGCCAAACAACGATACAAACCATCTCTATGCATACTGAAGAGCAATCCGTCAAAGGTATAGAGAAAGGACAGGCATATGATGTACCTGTTATGAAGCATCCTCTTGTGATACATTGGATAACAGTGGATGAGTAATCTAATATTAAGTATAAGTTACACAGCCAGCAACCATCTCGGTTGCTGGTTTTTTTTGTCTTTTTCTTTTGCTTTTCTTTTGTTTGCAGGTGCAGGATTTGATGGTCAGGTATCTGCAATCTTGGCTCTATATCATATTAATATCATACTAATATCATATTAATCACATACTAATCTCATACTAATCACATACTAATCTCATACTAATCACATACTAAAAACCCTATACTTATTCGGTTGACAGTTGACAGTTGATAGTTGATAGTTGATAGTTGACAATTGACAGTTGACAAAAACAATAAAAACCCCTTGAAGAGGATGGTGCTAAAGCCCCTGATGCTATGAGTTCATCATTTTCCTGAATAGCAAGCTCTTCAATAAAATGCTGCGCTCCTATCATCACCCTATTTTATAGGGTATCATCCTCTTCAAGGCGATAAACAAAATAAAAAATATGGACCGCTACGCTGATGGAATAAAGACCGCTTCGCTGATGGAATAAGGACAGTTGATAGTTGACAGTTGACGATGCACAATGCACGATTAAACGATTAAAAACAATCACAATCGTCCACATTGTGTCTCTTTTTGGCAAAAGGACGACATGTCGTCGGTGCCAAAAGAGCCCCTAAATGGACGACACAATGGAACAAAGAACACGATTCATTGCTTTGTGAATTTCGTATCTTCGTGCCGGCTGCATAAGTAGGGAGAGCCCTACCGACAAGGAGCGAAGCGGAGTGTCTATTAGGGTGAAACACACCAAAGCAGACAGTTGTGATAATTGACAATTGACAGTTGATAGTTGACAGTTGACAGTTGATAGTTGACAAAAACAATAAAAACCCCTTGAAGAGGATGGTGCTAAAGCCCCTGATGCTATGAGTTCATCATTTTCCTGAATAGCAAGCTCTTCAATAAAATGCTGCGCTCCTATCATCACCCTATTTTATAGGGTATCATCCTCTTCAAGGCGATAAACAGAAAAAGTCAAAAGTCGAAAGTCAAAAGTCAAAAGTCGAAAGTAGGTGATGGAGACGGACAATGCACAATGCACAATACTAGATGCAAAAAAAAGGAGTAAACTCCTAACGATGGCATAATTATGCCTATTTAGATAGATAAAATCTATTTTGGGGGCTAAATATACAACAAAAATTTGCGTATTTCGAAAATATTTTATATCTTTGCACTGCAAAGAGGAACCTTTTCCCTAGATACGGTTTTCCCGTTGAACGGGAACACCATGTATTGTATATGTGCACTATGAAACGGAAACAAACGATACTATTTGCCGGGATTGTGCTGGTGGCGGTGGCACTGGACCAAGCACTTAAACTCTACATTCACAGCCATTTCCAATTGGGCGAGGCACGGACTATTCTGCCTTTCTTCCAACTATGCTACATCGAAAACGATGGCATGGCATTCGGCATAGAGTGGTTTAACAAGATATTCCTCACAATGTTCCGTATCATCGCCGTGGGACTCCTTATCTGGTACACGCACACGCTCGTGCGCAAGCGCGCTCGTACCTCTTATATATGTATGATAGCCCTCGTCACCGCCGGTGCATTGGGCAACATCATCGACTGCGTGTTCTACGGCAAATGCTTTGGCTACGCCGGCTGGTTCTACGGTCGCGTAATCGACATGCTATATTTCCCCCTAATCACCAATTCGGCCGGCGAGTGTATCTTCTTCCAACCCGTGTTCAACCTTGCAGACAGCTGCATCACAGTGGCCGTAATCTGCATATTGATTTGGTTTAGAAAAGACCTTGATGAAAGCTTGGGGAAGTTGACAATTGATAGTTGACAGTTGATAGTTGACAATTGACAATGCACGATTAAACGATTAAAAACAATCACAATCGTCCACATTGTTTCTCTTTTTGGCAAAAGGACGACACGTCGTCGGTGCCAAAAGAGCCCCTAACGTGGACGACACAATGGAACAAAGAACACGATTCGTTGCTTCGTGAACTTCGTATCTTCGTGCTGGCTGCATAAGTAGGGAGAGCCCTACCGACAAGGAGCGAAGCGGAGTGTCTATTAGGGCGAAACATACAAGAGCAGACAGTTGTGATAGTTGACAATTGATAGTTGATAGTTGACAAAAATAATAAAAACCCCTTGAAGCAATTTGCGGCATTACCGCTAACGTGCTACCTAAATTCGTAAGTCCTAATTATGCAAGCATATAGTCCTTCCTAATTTACGTATCACTGTCCTACGGACAAAATTGCTTCAAGGCGATAAACAGAAAAAGTCAAAAGTCGAAAGTCGAAAGTAGAAAGTAGAAAGTAGAAAGTCGAAAGTCGAAAGTCAAAAGTCGAAAGTCGAAAGTCGAAAGTCGAAAGTCGAAAGTAGAACGGGCAGAGCCCTAAAAGAACGGCGATGAAATCGCCTAAGAAAAGACAGAACAAAAGGGAATAGAGAATTGAGAATGGAGAATGGAGAATTGAGAATTGAGAATTGAGAATGAGAAGATATTGCTACATAATTTGCGGACTGTTGGTGGTTGTGCTGTTGGTTGGTTGTAGGCCACGCGGCGTGCTGTCGCCCAAGCAGATGGAAGACCTGTTTGTCGATTTACACACGGCAGACGGCATATTGCAGGAAGCAGGTTACAACTACGGTCACGACGAGGCCCTGCGCGGTTACTACGAGGCCGTGCTGGAGGAACATGGCGTGACTCAGGCACAGTTTGACTCATCATTGGTGTGGTACACCGCCAATCCTACCATCTTTGACAAGATATATCCGAAGGTAATAAACCGCCTGCAGGAGCAGTTGGACCGGTTTAATTCGGGAAAAGAGTGAAAAAGTGCAAAAAAAGCAATATTTATTTGCATATTCCAAATTTTTGTTGTATATTTGCACGATTTTTCGTCGGAAGAAAGAAATATAAAACACAATTATAACTAATCGCCAAATTGGGCAGTGGTTCAAAACGAACGTAAATGATGTCTGTCGATTTGGTCATAAACATTTAAAAAACAAATGGATACTTTATCTTACAAGACAGTATCAGCCAACAAAGCAACCGTTCAAAAGGGATGGGTTGTTGTTGATGCTGAGGGCCAGATTCTTGGCCGTATGTGCACGAAGGTAGCCAAAATCCTCCGTGGCAAGTACAAACCCAGTTTCACACCTAACGTGGACTGCGGTGACAACGTTATCATTATCAATGCAGCTAAAGTGCAATTGACCGGTAACAAGTGGAACGACCGCGTATATGTACGCTACACAGGTTTCCCCGGTGGCCAACGCGAAATGTCTCCCGCTCAACTGCTGGACAAAGGCGCAGACCGCTTGATTAAGAAGGTAGTAAAAGGTATGCTTCCCAAGAATCGTCTGGGCAATGCCTTGATTAACAACCTGTTCGTTTTTGCCGGCGCAGAGCATAACATGCAAGCCCAAAAACCCGTTCAAATAGATATTAACAATCTTAAATAACCATTCAGAGTATGGAAACTATAAATGCAATAGGTCGTCGTAAAGCCGCTGTAGCTCGCGTTTACGTACAAGAGGGTAATGGCCAAATCACGATTAACGGTCGTGCTCTGGATGTATATTTCCCCAGCAGTATTCTTCAATTTATCGTTAAACAACCTCTTGCCACCCTCGGTGCAGCAGAGAAATACGATATCAAAGTTAACTTGGACGGTGGCGGCTTCAAAGGTCAAGCCGAGGCACTTCGCCTTGCCATCGCTCGCGCATTGGTAAAAATCAACGCTGAGGACAAACCTGCTCTGAAAGCAGAGGGCTTCATGACTCGCGATGCCCGTGAGGTAGAGCGTAAGAAGCCGGGTCAACCGAAAGCTCGTAAACACTTCCAATTCAGTAAACGTTAAATCGCGTTCGGCAACAAGGTCGCAAAGGTTGATACCGCTTTCGCTACATCAACAGGCGACTTGTGCCTCCGCTCTCCGAAAAACCTCATGCGAGCTTTTTCGGGCCGGGTAAAGA
>JAKSMY010000033.1 GCA_024400275.1 Paludibacteraceae bacterium
AATCTATTTCGTACCCCAATTATTTGCGTATATCAAATTTTTGTTGTATATTTGCGCCCGAAAAAACTATGTATAGCAAATGTGTAGCAAAACATGAATAAATTTAACGAGTACAAACAATTAGATTTGCCCAAAATGAGCCAAGAAGTTTTGGCAGAATGGGAAAAAGGACAATTGGCCGAAAAAGCCGTAAAACCGACTGACGATTCACAATGCACAATGCACGATAACAGGTTGACGGTTGACAATGCACAATGCACAAAGCCCAAGGGGCAATTCATCTTCTTTGAAGGTCCTCCCTCCGCCAACGGTATGCCCGGCATACACCACGTATTGGCACGCACCATAAAAGATACCTTCTGCCGCTTCAAGACCATGCAAGGTTACGAAGTACGCCGTAAAGCCGGTTGGGACACCCACGGTCTGCCTGTCGAGTTGGGCGTGGAGAAGATGCTCGGTATCACCAAAGAAGATATAGGCAAGAAAATAAGCGTGGATGAATACAACGCCTCCTGCCGTCGCGAAGTGATGAAATATACCAAAGAATGGACTAATCTGACCAAACAGATGGGCTATTGGGTCGATTTGGAAAACCCCTACATCACCTACGACAACAAATATATCGAGACATTGTGGTACCTGCTCAAAGAACTCTACAAAAAAGGCTATCTCTACAAAGGCTACACCATTCAGCCTTATTCGCCGGCAGCCGGTACGGGATTGAGCAGTCACGAGTTGAACCAACCCGGCTGCTACCGCGATGTGAAAGATACGACATGCACGGCACAATTCCGTATCAAGGAGAGCAGTATCATTGTGCCGAAAGACGAGGACCTGCCTCTCTATGCCTTGGCATGGACGACAACTCCATGGACTCTGCCTTCCAACACCGCCCTGTGCGTCGGACCCAAGATAGACTATGTGGTGGTGAAGGGCGAAAACCCTTACACCCACGAAAAAGCGTTTTACCTCCTGGCAGAAGCCCGTCTGTCGGCTTACGCCAAAGAACTCTATCCTGTCGATGCCGATGGTAACCAGCAGCAGCCGGAGATTCTGTACCGCTGCAAGGGTACCGAATTGGAGGGTATGGAATACAACCAACTCATTCCGTTCGCTACGCCTATGCGAGGCGAGAGTGACGGCACACCGTTCCGTATCATCTTGGGCGACTACGTGACTACGGACGACGGTACGGGTATCGTACACATAGCACCTACTTTCGGTGCGGACGATGCTTTTGTCGCCAAAAAAGCAGGCGTGCCCGGCATGACTTTTCTGACCAAGAAAGGCGAGTTGCGCCCGATGGTGGATATGACGGGTAAGTTCTTCCTGACGGACGATTTGGACGAGGAGTTTGTGGCTAAATATATCAACCGGGACCTCTACGCCCAGTGGCAGGGACAGTGGGTGAAGAACGCCTACGATCCGCAGTTTACCGTCAACGGCAAGTACGACGAGGCGGCTGCACAGAAAGCCGAGAATATAGACGTACGTCTCTGCATCATGCTCAAGCAGGACGGCCGTGCCTTCCGCATTGAGAAACATGTTCACACTTACCCCCATTGCTGGCGCACGGATAAACCTGTTTTGTACTATCCGTTAGATAGTTGGTTTATCCGTTCCACCAAAGCCCGCGAGGATATGATTCGCCTCAACAACACCATTCATTGGCAACCCGAATCGACCGGAACGGGACGTTTTGGCAAGTGGCTGGAGAACCTGAACGACTGGAATCTGTCCCGTAGCCGTTACTGGGGTACTCCCCTGCCGATATGGCGCACCGAGGACGGTCAGGAGGAAATATGTATCGGCTCCGTCAAGGAACTGTTTGAGGAAATAGACAAGTCCGTTGCCGCCGGCTATATGACTGCCAATCCGTGGCCCAAACATACGGTAGGCGACTACAGCAAAGCCAACTACGACCCGTCTGTAATAGACCTGCACCGCCCATACGTGGACAATATCATTCTTGTTAGCCCGTCGGGCAAACCGATGAAACGCGAACTCGACCTGATAGACGTGTGGTTTGATTCGGGTGCGATGCCCTACGCCCAAAATCACTATCCTTTCGAGAATACAGACGCACCGCGTACTGCCGACTTTATCTGCGAGGGTGTAGATCAGACACGTGGCTGGTTCTTTACCCTGCATGCTATTCACACCATGTTAGAGGGTACGGTAGCGTACAAGAACGTCATCTCCAACGGACTCGTTCTTGACAAGAACGGCAACAAGATGTCCAAACGCTTGGGCAACGCCGTGGACCCCTTTGAGGCACTCAATAAATACGGTGCCGACGCTGTGCGTTGGTATATGCTCACCAATTCATCGCCTTGGGAGAACCTGAAGTTCGACCCCGAAGGCGTGGACGAGATACGCCGTAAGTTCTTCGGAACACTCTACAACACCTACGGCTTCTTTGCACTATATGCCAATGTGGACGGTTGGACGGTTGACGGTTCACAATGCACAATGCACGATGCACAGTTGCAGGAGATTGACCGATGGATATTGAGTAAACTCAATTCACTTGTCAAAGAGGTGACGGAGGATTACGAGGCGTATGAGCCGACCAAGGCAGGACGTGCTATATCGGATTTTGTGCAAGATGATTTGAGTAACTGGTATGTGCGCCTGAACCGTAAACGTTTCTGGGGCGGTGAGATGGATGCGGACAAGCAGGCTGCTTATCAGACGCTTTATACGTGCTTGAAGACGGTGGCTCAACTGATGGCTCCTAACGCACCTTTCTATGCCGACCGTCTCTATCGCGACTTGGTAGGAACAACCGTTCATTTCAGCGAATGGCCGGTGGCTGATAATGCGCTTATCAACAAAGAACTGGAGCGTCAGATGGCTTTGGCTCAACAGGCCACGTCTATGATTCTGTCGCTCCGCAAGCGTGCCGAGAAGAATGTTCGTCAGCCCTTGCAGAAAGCCGTTATCCCTGCTCCCGACATAGAGACTGCCGAGGCACTTCGTCACGTGGAAGGGCTGATTAAGTCCGAGGTTAATGTCAAGGAGTTGATTATAACGACGGCTGACAAGTCGGAGGTTCAACTCGTCAAGAAAATCAAACCCCAGTTCAAAGTGTTAGGTAAGAAAGTAGGCGGTCAGATGAAAGCCATTGCTGCGGCTATCGGACAGATGTCGCAACAGGATATAGCGGCTTTTGAACAAAACGGCACCTTTGTTGTGGAAGGATATACGTTGGTGGAGGAAGATGTGGAGATTCTGACCGAGGATATGCCGGGCTGGCTGGTGGCTACCGAAGGTACACTCACCATCGCTCTCGACATCGAACTGACGCAGGAACTGATAGAAGAGGGCATCGCCCGCGAACTGATTAACCGTATTCAGAACTTGCGTAAATCGTCCGGTCTGGAAATAACCGACCGTATCATCATCACGATAGAGAACCGTTCGGAAATAAGTTCTGCCGTGGCGCATTTCAAGGATTACATCGCCTCACAAGTATTGGCTACCGACATGATCCTGACCGACAATGTACAAGGAGATACTATCGAGATGGACGGATATAACCTGAATATAAATCTTAAAAAAGCATAATTATGAAACATGTATGTAATTTATTGACATTAGGCATTGTGCTGATGCTTATTGTCTCCGGTTGTAAAAAGAAAGAGGAAGTGGAGATTCTAATCAATTCTGATCCATTGTACGGCTATTGGAAAAAAACGACAGGGAATGAGTACTTGCGTTTTATGACCGAACAAGAAGATCCGCGTGATGGTGATTATCTCTTTGGTTATGAATGGAACGAGGATGAAGACATTTATGAAAGCGATATATTGAATCAATCTCATGGCAATGGTTGGTTTAAATATAAAATGACCACTAAGAGCAAAAGCGATACTATCTTACACGAACTTCATTTTATGGATAACCAAGGTGCTACGATTCCAAAGACCTATACGATTGTTTCTACATCATCGCGATCTCTTATTTATAAAGACAATCTATCTACTTACTCGTTCATAAAAGTTAATCGTTGATTATGAAACGTTTCTTTAAGATAGTCGGCATCACACTGGGTTCGCTGTTGGCACTGGTTATTGTAGTGGCTTCGGTGGCTGTATGGTGTGTGTTTACGCCCGATAAACTGACACCGGTGGTGCGCCAAGTGTCGGATAAGTTTATTTCCTGTGAGCACGAGGTGGGAAATGTGGACATGACTTTCTTTTCCACCTTCCCCGAGTTCGGTTTGCACGTTGATGGCTTATACCTCATCAACCCCATGCCGGGTGTGCAGTCAGATACCTTATTGGCTGCTCCCTCCGTGGTGGCACGAATCAACGTGATGGAGTTCGTCAAAAACAAAAACCTGATTGTTCGCGAATTGAGTTTGCCTGATGTACAGGCGAACGTCTTTATCAACGAACAAGGCGATAATAACTTCTCTGTTTTTATTACCTCTCCCGATACCACGCAGGAAGATACAACAGCGTTCTCGTTGCCGTTCAACGGGATTAGTGTGGAAGGGCTAAGTTTAACATCGCCCCGACTGAGTTTTGTGGATAAGAAAGACAGCGTAGATGCCCTCCTGCTCAATACCGAATTGTCAGGTTCTGTGGACGGGTGGGACGATGTGCTGGTCAAACTGCAATCCGAGTCAGTATCTGCCACGTTAGGTAACACGCAGTATGCGAATAACCTGCAATTGAAACTCCGTCTGCCGGCAGAAGTTTATTTGGACAGTATGCACTTTGTGGCGCACGAAGCCGAATTGGCAATCAATGAATTTGAATTAGGCTTAGACGGAACCGTTGATTTGCAGCCGGACTTAAAAGCCGATATGAAAGTTGAAACCAACACATGGGAGATAGAACCCCTGTTGGCTTTATTGCCGCGTTCCATCACGGACGGTATCAAAGACTTGCGCCTAAAAGGCAACCTGCAATTAGCAGCCACAGCACAAATGGATATGACAACCAAACAAAGTCATGTACACCTATCTGCGCTGAATGCTAACGTGTGGAACAGCAGTCTGTCTGCCAGCGGCGATATAGACGATTTACTGGGTAAGATGTGGCTGAATGTAGGGTTGAAAATAGACCTGCCGTTGAAGGACGCTGCCCGCTGGATTCCGCAGAACATGTCCGTACAGGGACGTGTCAGCGGCAAGGCTGCGGCTAAGATATACCTTGACGATCTGATTGCCATGCAACTGGAGAAAGGTCATATCAACGGTGATTTGAAACTGCAAGGTATAGATTTTCAAATGGACAGTCTCTTGGCTTCGTTCGACCAAACACGTCTGCAATTTGCTATCCCTAATGCCCAGCCTTCATATAAGACGGTCAATTGGTTGGGTGCCACATTGGATATAAGTCCGCTGGATTTCAAACAATTAGGTACGCTCTCTGCCTCTTTGGACGCTTCAACGCTTAAGGTTGAGTCGGGCAATATATTGAGCAAAGGCCCGGTGTTGTATGCCGCTGTGGCTCTGCAATCGAAGGGCAGTCTGACGGCTGCTATGGATAGCATGAATGCCACTATTCAAGCCCCTGAATTAACGGCATACGCCGAGTACGATACCAAAGATACAACCCAAATACCGGTTCTCAAAGCCAACGTGACTTTTGACGACCTGCAGGGCAACTATACCAATATAGTCGGACATCTTCAAAAATCCGCTTTACAAGCCTCTATCACGGGCGGCAAACGGAATAAATCGGTGCCGGTGCTTAGTGCCAGTATATCTACCGATGCCCTTCAGGCAGCAATGGGAGATTCCACTACGCTCCAAACGGCTGCACTTACCGTGTCCGCCAAAGCACGCTACAACAGCAAAGCCGACCAGATACTGCTTAAATGGAATCCCAAATTGGAAGTGGTTCTCAAGCAGGGTGTAGCCAAAGTGCCGGCGTTGCAACCGATTGTGCAAATTCCACAGATTAAGTTCGCCTATTCGAACAGGCAGTGTGTGATAGATACCAGCCGTATCATTCTTGGCAACAGCGATTTCTGTCTCAGCGGTGAGGTGAAGAATATAGGCAAGTGGTTGCAGAAAAAAGACACGCTGGAGGGTGTGCTTAATTTCACGTCTGCCCGCACGAATGTGAACGAGTTTATGGAGTGGTTCTCTGCCGACAAAGGTTCGGAGGAAAAGGAGGTTGCCGCACAGACAACAACCCCCACAAAAACTCAGGCAGAAGGCGAGCCCAAGCCATTCCTTGTGCCTACGGATGTCAATCTGACGCTGAATACACATATCGACGAGACGGTTGTGTTCAACCAGACGGCACGTAACTTGGGCGGACGTATCTACGTCCAAGACGGTAAACTGGTGTTGGAGGAAGTCGGCTTTGTTTGCCGTGCTGCCAAACTGCAATTGACCGCCATGTACCGTTCTCCGCGTGCCAATCACCTCTATTTGGGCTTTGATTACCACATGCTGGATGTCAATATACAGGAATTGATAAATATGATTCCTGACCTGTCCACAATGGTGCCGATGCTCAGTTCATTCAAAGGAAATGCCGAATTCCACTTGGCTGCGGAGACATACCTGTTCTCCAACTACAAGCCCAAAACATCTACGCTTCGCGGTGCATGCTCGTTGTTCGGTAAGGATTTGGTTGTCTTGGACAGCGAGACCTTCTCCACCATTAGTAAACTGCTTATGTTCAACAAGAAAACCGAGAACCGTGTGGATTCTATCTCGGCGGAGATAACATTGTATAAGGACGAGATAGACGTATATCCGTTCTGTGTGTCGATTGATAATTACATGGCTGCGTTGGGCGGACGGCATAACTTGGATATGTCTTTCGATTACCATGTTAATCTGCTCAAACCGCTTTATATCGGTGTAGATGTGTCGGGAACGTTTGATGACTTAAATATCAAACTGGCACCCTGTCGCTATGCTCAGGATTTCCGTCCTCTCTTCCACGGCAAAGTAAACACCCAGTCGGCTGAACTGCGGGCTATTATTCGTGAATCAATGCGTAAAAATGTTAAAATACAGTAACATGAAATACAATTTTTCTATTCGTCAAATTATTCTTTTAGGCCTGATGGCTGTATCTGTTATGGCTTGTAACAAACGTCAAAACCCTTTCTTAACGGAGCAGAACACCCCGTATGGCGTACCTGCTTTTGACCAGTATCAAATTAGTGATTATCGTCCTGCTTTTGACGAGGCTATTCGTCAATATCAGGCGGAGATAGATGCTATTGTTGCCAATTCGGAGGCTCCTACTTTTGACAATACCGTTGCTGCACTTGATGCTTGCGGCAGTTTGTTGGATTTGGTAGAAGGTGTTTTCTTCAATGTACTGGAAGCAGACGGCAATCCGCAAATGGATAGTATAGCCAACGAGGTGGCACCTAAACTGAGTGAATTGAGTGATGGCATAATGATGAACGATGCACTCTTTGCCCGCGTTAAAGCGGTGTACGACAATCGCGAAGCCGCTGACCTCAACCCCGAGCAAATGCGCTTGCTGACAGAGACGTACCGTCAATTTGTCAATAGCGGAGCCAATCTGCCTGCAGATAAGAAAGAACGCCTGAAACAAATCAATAGCGAATTGTCTGTCTTGTCCCTTCAGTTCGGTCAGAACGTGGTGGCAGAAACGAATGCCGAAGATATGCAGGTACTTATCACCGACGAGGCACAACTGTCCGGTCTGCCCGAATCGGCTAAAGCAGCAGCCCGTGAGGAAGCCCAAGCCGCCGGAAAAGAGGGTTGGCTGTTCTCGCCTAAACGTACGTCGTTCACGCCCGTGCTGCAATACTGCGACAATCGCGAACTGCGTCATCAACTGCTGATGGCTTATACCACCCGTGGCAACCGCAACAATGAATATGATAATAAAGCCCTTATCAACCGCACGATGCAGTTGCGAATCGAAAAAGCACAACTGTTTGGTTTTAGTTGTCCTGCTGACTATATCTTGCAGGACTGCATGGCTAAAGACAGCAAGACCGTAGATGCTTTCCTTGCTTCTGTTTGGGAGCCTTCTCTGGCTGCTGCCAAACGTGAGGCTGCGGCTTTGCAGGAGTTGCTTGACCAAGACCTGCCCGGTGAGAAATTGCAGCCGTGGGACTGGTGGTATTACACTGAAAAACTCCGTCAAGCCAAGTATGCGTTAAACGAGGAGGAACTGAAACCGTATTTCGAACTCAACAATGTCCGTAAGGGTGTCTTTTTGTTGGCACATAATCTGTACGGTTTGGACTTTGAGAAACTGGACAATATGCCGGTATATAACCCCGATGTGGAAGTGTTTAAAGTTACTGACCGCGATGGTGCGCTGGTAGGTATTCTTTATACCGACTATTTTCCGCGTGCAGGCAAACGCCCGGGTGCGTGGATGAACGATATATGTCATCAGTATAAAGACGCTGCCGGTGTTGACCACCGTCCGGTGATTATTAACGTAGGTAACTTCAATAAACCTACTGCCGGTAATCCGTCGCTGTTATCTATGGACGACGTAGAAACGATGTTCCATGAGTTTGGCCATGCCCTGCACGGACTGATGTCCAAAGCCACCTATAAATCGCTTGCCGGCACCAATGTGCCGCGTGATTTCGTGGAATTACCTTCCCAGTTTATGGAGAATTACTGCTACGAACCTTCCATCTTGGCTACCTATGCCTTCCATTACCAAACGGGCGAAGTGATGCCGGATTCGTTGGTGCAGAAAATCAATGCCGCCAAGAAATTCAATAAGGGCTTTGTGGAGACCGAATTACTCTCTGCCTCTATTTTGGATATGGATTATCACGAACTGACTACGCCCGATACCATCGACGTGAATGCTTTTGAAGCCGCTTCGATGGCTAAGATGCAGATGATAGACGAAATTATCGTTCGTTATCGTTCCACGTTCTATAATCACATCTTCACCACCGGTTACGAGGCAGGTTATTATTCCTACACTTGGGCTGCCGTATTAGATGCCGATGCGTACGAGGCTTTCCGTGAAACAGGTAATATATTGAATCCTGAGGTTGCAGGTCGCTTCCGTCATTTGTTGGAGCAAGGCGGCACCCGTGATGCACACGATTTATACCTTGAATTCCGTGGCAAAGAGGCGAACCCCGAATATCTGCTTCGTCGTCAGGGATTCATTAACTAAAAAGCGTTATCGCGTTTCTTGATTATATATTGACATGGCGTTTGCCGGCGGCATTGGCAATAGCAGCCCTATCTATCATCTCTATCCGCAGAGCGTATCGCAAAATGCGGATAGGCGATGTAGATGCTGTTGACCGTGGCGCAATAGAACAAACGTTTTGGGCATCTTTCTGGATAGGCTTGGCAGCGTGGGTTTATCCGTACGCCATTGTGCTGATAGCAGGTGTCTGGTTCGCTTTTCTGGCGCGTCGCATGTTGCCTCTCCGTGCTTGGATGGCATCTTTCCTTGCTTTGGCATTATGTGCCTTATGGTACTGGCTGAGTGCTTATTTCCAGAATTGGTAAAAATGAGCCACAGGACCAAACCCGTGTCCGATTTGGTAGTCTGCTCCGGCAATGATAGCCCCGTTGATATAGGCTTTGGCGGCTTGTGTGGCTTCGGGCAACGGTAAACCGTGTGCCAAATAGGCGGCTAAGGCAGAAGATAAGGTGCAACCTGTTCCGTGGGTGTTCCGTGTGTTTACGCGAAGAGCAGGAAACGGGTGCAGGCTGCCGTCGCTCACGTCGTAAAGTATATCTGCTATTTGTTCCTGTTGTACGTGACCTGCTTTTAGTAGCACAGACACACCGTATCGGAGTCCCAATTCTTTGGCGGCATCGGGTAGGTTTGCCTGATCTAAAGACTTATCCAACAAGATTTCCGCTTCCGGTATATTGGGAGTAATCACGCGTGCCATAGGAAGGAGTGTCTGCTGCAAGGTACTGATAGCGTTTTCCTCCATCAGTCGATGTCCGCTGGTGGAAACCATAACGGGATCAACCACTATGTTGTTGCAAGAATAATGTGCCAATAGTTCCGCCACGGCGCGCATCACGTCTGCATTATGCAGCATTCCTATCTTAACGGCATCTGCACCGATGTCGTCCAAAACGGCTGCTATCTGTCCTTGAATGGCGGAGACGGGCAGTGCTACCACATCTTGCACTCCTAAGGTGTTTTGCACCGTGACGGCGGTAATGGCGGAAGCGGCATAACAACCGCAGGCCGAAATGGCTTTTATATCGGCTTGTATGCCGGCACCTCCACCCGAGTCGCTTCCGGCAATGGTTAGTACACGTTTATACGTTTGCATATTGGGAAATGATTGTTTTTAGTTCTCGTGCCACTTGTTCCGGATTGTCGGCTGACATAATATCCGAAACGACTGCCACACCTTTCAGACCGCATCGCATCGCCTGCAAGACTGTTTTGCGGTTGATGCCACCTATACCTATAACAGGCTTAACACTTCTCTCTACTCCCGTTCTACCCCCGTTAAGCCCCAACGGAGCACACGTATCTGTTTTTGTGTGCGTTGGGAAAATAGGTGAGATTGCCACATAATCTACCGGCATCTGATTGGCAGCATGTATTTGTTCTATTTGCTCTATACTCCAACCGATAATGGCATTAGGTCCCAACAGCCTGCGCGCATCAACAGGTGACATATCCGACTGCCCTAAATGGACACCATCGGCCTGTGCCGCCAAAGCCACATCGACACGGTCGTTGATAATCAACGGAACATGATAGGGACGCAACACCTCTTTTAATATACGCGCACGCGAGATAAACGCCCCTGTAGGCAGGTTCTTTTCCCGCAGTTGAACAATTGTGCAACCACCCTTTACGGCGGCTTCCACCACGTCCTCTAAGGGACGATTGCCACAAAGGGTACTATCTGTGACTAAATAGAGCGATAAATCAAGCATAGTGCGATAAACAATCTATAAAACGAGTGCGATACGTGCCAAGACCATAGTCTCCTTCAGCCTCTTTGCCGGCTGTGTTCATCAGTGTCATAGCGCGAATGGAAGCATCGAAGGCTTCGTATCCTTTTGCAGCGTAGGCAGCAATCAAAGCCCCTGCCACGCAACCCATGGCGGTCACTTGTGTCTGTAGGGGAGCCCCACCCGATAGACGCTCTTGGCGCACACCGTCGGTGATAAGGTCTGTTTCTCCGGTGGTGACAAAGATGCGTTGTGGAGAAGGGGAAAGAAGAGACGAAAGAACTGCCATTTCGGAGGTGTTTCCTTTGATAACATTTGGTTCGCAACGGGAGATGATATCCAAAGCGGCTTGCTTTCGATAATTGGAAACCTGAACGCCGACAGGATCTAAGACAATAGGTTTACCTAAAGCCCGCATAGTCTCTCCTGCACAAAGAGCCGTGCGAATCAGGTCATTATCCAAGGTGCCGATATTGATAAGCAGGGCATCTGCCGCATTCGCCAAGTCAGGCATTTCCTCTATGGCATAGGACATCAGTGGACGTGCCCCAACAGCCAAGAGGACATTGGCGGTAAACTCCACTGCAACATAATTGGTAATACAAAGTATAATAGGTTGATGTTTCATAATTTCTTCCTTAACAGCATAACCTGTTCAGGTTCGAAGGGTGTAATCTCAGCCTTGTGAAAGGCACCCCTGAATCATTTTAGTGTATAGGCAATTTATAGGCGAAGCTCACATACCAGCTCCACTCCCACATGTGTTGCTTATCGTACTGTTGGTGTTTGATTTGGTTATTGACACCAAAATCGTATCCGGCTTGCAATCGGTAACTGTCCCATTCAATACCGCCACCGATGCCGATTTGTATATTGACGGGGTAGAGTTCGTCCTTAAAGCGATTATATTTCTCCAACTTAACACCCATATCGCGATATTTCTGAGTAGCGATAGCAGGCAGGTTGTTCTTGATATTATCTATCTCTGCCAAGCCTATCATCAGTTGGGGTCCGCCATAGAAGAACAGGTTCAGTTTCTTCCACAACTTAATATTATAATACGCGCGTATAGGTACGGCTAACCAATGTTCGGTCACGCGATGTTGAACGGTATTCGGCATAGCGTATGATTCTTCCTCGTTTACCACTCCCCATTTTTGTGAAGTCTTGCCGTATGCAATGGTGTATAGCAGTCCTGTCTGCACACTGAAGCGGTAGGGTAGCATAAAGTCAAACGTCATGCCTATATGTCCGCCGTTGAGGTACATGCGCGACTCTTTTTTCTTGCCGTGTTGCCAATGCTGAACATAGCCGCCTTCCAAGCGGTATTCCACATGGAATTTATACACTTCTTCCTTGTTGGCATCTGGGTCAAAAAAGCTCAAATCATTGGTTTGCAAGTCTTGCGCCATGACCAATCCTGATGCTACGCAGGCGAATAATATAATGAGGTATTGCTTCATTTAATGCCACCAAAATCGGTACAAAGGTACACTTTTTTTCTTAAATATGCAAAAAAAACGCATTTTTTTCATAAAATATTTGGTCAATTCAAAATTTTGTTGTAATTTTGCACGCTTTTTTCCACGAACGGCGGGTTCGTATATCGGTTAGTACGTCAGATTTTCATTCTAAAAAGAGGAGTTCGACTCTCCTACCCGCTACAAAATACCGACCTTCCTCAAAAGGTAACACATTTGTTAAATGAACAAAAACTAAACTAAGATGGCAAATCACAAATCATCTTTGAAAAGAATTCGCCAAACGGCTACCCGCAAGGCACACAATCATTACTATGCTAAAACAGCCCGCAACGCCGTTCGCGACTTGCGCGCTACGTCTGAGAAAGCTGCTGCAACGGCTATGTTGCCCAAAGTTGCTTCTATGTTGGATAAACTGGCTAAACGTCACATTATTCACAAGAACAAAGCTGCTAACCTCAAATCGTCTTTAGCAATCTACGTTAATAAGTTGGCTTAATTCAACCACTTATGGAACATAAGGGGCTGCCTAACGGTAGCCCCTTATTAAGTAATAGTATCAACTGTCAATTATCAACTATCAACTAATATAATATGGCTTTACCTTTTATGTCGGCAGAAGACGCCGCTAAGTTAGTCTTCAATGGTGCTATTTGTGGAATGGGTGGTTTCACTCCTGCCGGAGCACCTAAAGATGTCCCGACTGCTATCGCCAAGAAAGCAGAAGCTCTGCACGCAGAGGGCAAAGAGTTTAAAATAGGAATGTACACCGGTGCTTCTACCGGTGATTCGTGCGACGGTGCTTTGGCGCGTGCACACGCTATTCAGTTCCGCACCCCTTATCAGGGTAACAAGGACTTGCGTACCGAACTGAATGCCCAAGGGGCGCACTATTTCGATATGCACTTGAGCGAGTTGGCACAAGATATCCGTTATGGATTCCTGCCTAAGCCCGATTTTGCCATTATTGAGGCATGTGATATCGTGGAGAAAGGCGATATGGTGGAGATTGTTCCTACCGCCGGTGTCGGTAATATGCTTACCTTCTGTGAAATGGCGGATAAGATTATTGTGGAGTGGAATGCCGCAATGCCTAAGACCATGCGTGGAATGCACGATTTATATGAACCGGCGGATCCTCCCCAACGTCGCGAGATACCTGTCTATAAACCATCTGACCGCATCGGTGTGGATTGCATCACTGTACCGGCTTCGCGTCTTGCAGCCGTAGTGCATACTAATCGTCCCAACGAGGTGGGTAAATTCACGCCGTTGGACGAGACCACGCAAAAGATTGGTAATAACGTGGCTAAGTTCCTTGAGGCTGAGATGCAAGCCGGACGTATTCCTGCTTCTTTCCTGCCTATCCAATCGGGTGTGGGTAATGTTGCCAATGCTGTATTAGGTGCGTTGGGCGAGAACAAGAACATTCCCGCTTTTGAGATGTACACCGAGGTTATTCAGGACTCTGTAGTCGGACTGATGAAGGAAGGCCGTATCAAGTTCGCCAGCGGTTGCTCGCTCACTATCGGTGCCGATAAACTGCAAGACATTATCGACCACATGGACTTCTTTAAGGATAAGATTGTACTCCGTCCGCAAGAGATTTCCAACAATCCCGAGTTGGCACGCCGTATGGGCTTGATTACTATCAACACTGCCCTTGAGGCGGATATCTTCGGTAATATCAACTCCACGCACGTTTGTGGCACCAAGATGATGAACGGTATCGGCGGAAGTGGTGATTTCACCCGTAATGCGTATATCTCTATTTACACTACACCTTCTACTGCCAAAGGTGGTTGTATCTCGGCTTTTGTGCCGATGGTTAGTCACTTGGACCATAGCGAGCATAGTGTTAAGATTATTATCACTGAGCACGGTATAGCCGACTTGCGCGGTAAGAGTCCTATTCAGCGCGCACATGAGATTATCAATAATTGTGTGGATCCTGAATATCGTCCTTTGCTGAACGAGTATTTGGAGATGTCCAAGACGGCTCATACCCCGCATACGTTGTCATGCGCTCTTGCCATGCACGAGGAGTTCCTCAAGTCCGGCGATATGCGTAACACCAAGTGGGAGAATTATAAACGATAAGTTGTTTCACCTTCTCGCTCATCGGAGCGGGGAGGTGTTTTTTTATAAAGCTTCTTTTGGCAGACAAATGCGGATATTGGGTTTCTCCCACCATGCGTATAAATTGCCGTCTGCGCCACGTAGTATATCTACACTGTCCCACACGGATATGCTATGCAGGTTAGGGTATTTGTCTATTTTCAGGTGTGCCATTCTTAAACCGTTGTTGCCACATTTGATATGTAAGATACATAGGTCACGGCTCATCGTTACATCTACCACTTCCATGTCGGTTCCTTCTACGCCGAATGCTTGCAGAAAGGCTTCTGTTTCAATCTGATCTATCTGCTGCCTATCTTGTTTGCCAATCCATTGACCCCATATTGAATCCTTTTTTACAGGTTGTAATGTTTGAGGTAATATTACTCCGCGAGTATCTCCCAACGTGTCATTTATGATTAGTTCTAATGTGGTGGTCTCTTGTGTCTGCTGCAAAGAAAAATCGTAATAGTTCCATCGCACTATTTTGTTGTTCTCCAGTTCTACACAACGCATAGTAGCGTAGTTCCTAAAAAATCCCCACCGTTGTGCCTTACAGTCCTGACGCGTAGGCACAAGGGCACGCTGTATTGTCCACTGCCACACATTGTAAATGCCGCTATCTTCTGCAATGGCAGATAAGTGCCACAAGGTGGTCGTTTCATTATCAGCATCCGTGTCTGCCCACCAGCTGTCGTCCTCTATGGATAGTGGAGCAAAATCTTCCTCCATCATTTGGTCCAGTATCAATGGGTTGGTATAAAAGCAGATAACTCTACCTACCATAGTAAATACAGCCGACCACCCAAGCATTTTTTTATTTTTGGCTTGTGATAAAAAGTCTATGGCTATGCTGTGTCCGCCCAATCCTTCGGGGAAATGCTGTTGTAGTATGCCATCTACCAGTTGCAGTACTTCAATTAGGGCAGACGAGTTTTTGCACTCGTTGGGATTGTGCCGACTTACCTTAGCTATGAACAAGGCTAATACGCAACAGTAATCTAATACCGATTCTTTTTCTATATCACGCAGTTGGGCTTTGACGGCTGCATCTTTTATTTTGCTGTATCTTCGATTGCATAGATTTACAAAGTCATCTTGGGTCAGTTGTTCTGCCATGCGAGAAGACAAGTCCCAAAACAAGGGCAGATGGGTTAATGTATAGTCGGATATGTTATAGGCAGATTTTATAGCATTCCATGCCCGCAAGATAGTGCTGTCCTTGGCAGTATCCAAGCGATCTGTGAATAGATGTTTGTCTTCGCGCTTAATCTCTTTGGATAGGGCAGATGCGCTGGGTGCTAAAACATGGTTCTCCAGTAAATACTTTAATATCTCTACTCGTTCTCTTTCCATAATGCTACTTCTTTCTTGTGGCTGCAAAAGTACTGCTTTTTTTTGAATCACACAAATTTATCATATCTAAAATTGCACTTTTCGTGTCAAACATCTACCTTTTGACACCACTTTTAATATTTGCGATGTATATATTTTGCAGTCCCGGTATATTGTTGTACTTTTGCCCCAACTATCAACTCTCAACTATCATGTTTGACATTAACACATTCAAGTATCCGTTCTCCAAAAAACTGGTGGAACTGGAAGACACAGACGACTGGGCACATAATGGCAGTGCCTTGCATGTTGCCCTTCAATTGGCTTGGAAAGCTTATACCGAACAGCATGTGGGATCCATTGTTATTAGTTCATCTATGACCAATGCCCAAATGGTATCTGACTTGATTTTTTCCAGTCCTGATATGCAACAAGCTTCGGGACATATAGGTTTCAACCGACGTGTATTCAATGCTTATGCCGAACAGTTGGAGCACATGCCGCTTTATCTCAATGATGAACACCATCTGGATTTCGCTGAAATTGAGAACTTGATTAATTATACCAAGAGGCAATCGTCCGTGCCTATTAAGTATGTTTTTCTGGAGTATTGTTCTTTGTATAGTCGTACACGCAAGCCGTTAGTTGCCATCGCCCAACGTTGCAAAGTGGGCATAGTTGTTGTACCTTACGTTAATTATGATGTGGGAGATGGTTTATACGACGATATAGAAACCTATGAGGGAGAGAAATATGATGAGGAACAGGTACAAAAAACGATTGAAGAAGAAATTATGGACCTTTTCACCAAATAAATGAAAAGACATCCTAACAATAGAAATTTTTGGAAACGATATAAGCAAGAGACGAAGCAAAACCATCGTCCCAATATACAATATCGTTTCTTTGAACCATTTGTGGGTAAGCATTACACAGACGGTATCAACAAGAAGAGGATTCTCGTGCTTGCTTCTCGGATATATTGTGATAATGAATCATGTCCTTTCTTCTTCCATTGTACCAGCGTGTTGTTAAAACACTCTCTTCCGTATGAAAAGAAATGTCCTCGGCACAAATCTACCGCCACAACCTTACGACAAGAGCCACAACGTGTTATTGAGAAAGGTTCTCACTTTCTTCGACAAATAGCAACATATATGAGTAACTACCTTGGCACAGATGATTATAATGCCATTTGGCAAAGTTTGGCATTTACCTGCTATGCTCAGTTTATGTATCCTGCTACAAATGGCATTTATCCAGAGATGATAAGGACAGAGTTGTCTCAGGAAGATTTTAATGCATTTATTGAAGTTGTGCAAGAACTGCGACCTGATATAATTGTAGTTCGTGACAATGTAATTAGTACGCGTTTAATGGAGCAAAATGGTTACATACAGAGTATAGATGAACTCGCTAAAACTAATTATTATGTGTGTCATCTAAACATACCCGATATGGATTATCCAATTGCTGTGATTAGGTGTCCACCTTCTTTTGCAATAGACGAAAATGATGTACGTGAGTATATATTTGAGTATGATGTGGAGCATTTTGATCTTTATTTTATGCGTCTGCTATCTAACTAGTAAAAACCCAAAATATCCGAGAAATAATGTCCCAACATTTGCAGGTATCAAAAATTATTTGTAATTTTGCAGTCGAAAACTAAATCTTCAAACTTGGTAGTGATTTTAAATGGCAGCAATGGATAAAATAAAGGTTGAGAATTCAGAGATTTCTGTTATTTCCGACCCAATAGTGGGAGATTATATCAGTCTGACAGACATGGCGCACAGCCAGATGCAAGAGCATATCATCTTTAAGTGGATGAGCCTAAAAAGTACGATTGAATATCTTGGCGAATGGGAGTTACTATACAACCCGAATTTTAATTATACCGAATTCGGTACAATTAGAAATGAGGCAGGAAGTAATAATTTTGTACTTTCGACTAAGCAATGGATTGAGCGTACTGGAGCAATTGGTGTTGTGGCTAAGACAGGGCGCTATGGTGGCACGTATGCGCACAAGGACATTGCATACCATTTTGGTATGTGGATTAGTCCTCGCTTTCAACTGCTATTGGTAAAGCAATACCAAATTTTACAAGAAGAACGGCAACGAATTTTAGGTTGGACAGCAAAGCGAGAACTCAGCAAATTGAATTATCATATTCACACAGACGCTATCAAGGAGAATTTGATTCCGCAGGAGATTGACGCCAAACATCGCTCATGGATTTATGCAGAGGAAGCAGATGTCCTAAATGTGGCATTGTTTGGCATAACTGCCAAGGAGTGGCGCGAAACTCATCTTGATCAAAAGGGCAATATACGTGATTATGCGACAATCAATCAGTTGATTTGTTTAAGTAATATGGAAAACCTAAACGCAGTATTTATTAACGATGGGATGGATCAGTCACAACGATTGCTAAAACTAAACGAGATTGCGATAAAGCAGATGACTGTGCTTGAGAATTTGGATAATAGTGTACTCTTTGAATCAGAGAAGGCTACTGCGCTTCCACCGAAGTTAGATTCAATTTCCGGATAGTGTACCATTATCACATCCTTACAAAATGGTGTCAATTCGTGCTGATTTGACACCGTTTTGTATTATATATATCCATTTTCTTGCACATATTCCCAAAATGTTTTACCTTTGTACCATAATATAACAAACCAAATATCCGAGAAATAATGTCCCAACATTTGCAGGTATCAAAAATTATTTGTAACTTTGCAGTCGAATTTCGGAGAGAAACCCGAAATCCGCAAAGAAAGCGTGTCTTTTGCTTACCCTCACAGGGGAAATCTGGAAAATTTCAACAACTAAAAGAGGAGATAGTAAATCAATGCTCTCGGCTTGTATATGTTACGTCTTTTGTATCGTATACTCGCGTGGGGTGTTATTTCTCTTTTGTTTCTTTTAGTGGTATTCTAGAGCCAACCTGTGGACGAATTAGAAATGATTCTCCACGTTTTCTTATTGTGTGATATGAAAATATAAATAATAACACAAAAATTAAATACGATGAGAAGTAAAATTATCTTTTTTTTGAGCGCCGCAATTGCTATGAGTTCTTGTGGTGGAGGTCTTGGAGGAAGTAAAAAACTTTCTGACTATGGGAATGCCACAGAGGAGGCTGATAACACGGTTGTTAATGTTATTGAGCAATCAAAGCCAACGATTATGGTATTACCAGGGGACAACCTATTACAACATTATTCCGCACTTTCAGCAGTAACGAAGAATGGAGCTACATATGTTACCCGAGATTATTCAAAGTATTTTTTATCGAACCCAAATAATAAGATAGCGATTTCTGCTCTCCAAAACGAATTTGTACAATTGGGCTATCCTTTAACAGATTTGGAACAAACCTTAAAGTCGTTGAATAAGAGAGAGGCCACTTCTATGGCAGATAATGTAGAACAGGATGCGAAAACCCTACTGTTACAAACTGCTTCTCCTGATATTATCTTGGAATTGGATTACGATTTCAAAATGGATGCACTTGACCCAAACTTTAGAAAAAAATTGCAGTATACAATTACGGCATTTGATTCGTACACAAATAAGGCATTTTCCTCCCAAACTGTTTCTGACGCAAAAGGAACTGATTTTAATGAGGTATTTTCCAAATCTATTCATTCCAGCATGAAATCGTTGTCATCAGAGATTAATGATTATTTCAAAGATATTGTAACTCATGGTCGAGAAATTACTGTCCGAGTAACTATTCTGAAAGGTGCAAACATTAATCTTTCTGATGAGAGTATCAGTGGCGATACGTATGCTGATTGGATTATGGACTATATGGATATTCACACAAAGAAAGGCACGTATAAATTGCAGAATAACACAAATTATGAACTATATTTCACAGAAGTTCGTATACCAACAACTCGTGCCAATGGTACTCAATATAATGCTTACAACTGGGCACGTGATTTTATGAAGGAATTCAAATCTGATTGTGGTGTAAAGTGCTCAAACAAGGCACAAGGTTTAGGAGATGTTCATATCATAATTAAAGGTTTATAATGATGAAAAAGTATGTTATTATTCCCCTTATGGGGCTTGTCCTATTGTTATCGGCTTGCAACAAATCCCAACCTGCCGGTAAAGCGTATAATCCGAGTACAATGAAGTCTTCGCTTTCTGCGGAGAGCAAACAACTTGCGATTGCAAAGAAAAGAGCAGAAGCCAATGGATTGTTAGATTCAACGAATTATTATCATGCAGTCAAACTTAATATTATGGTACCTGGCCCAAACGAAAATTTTCCGGAAGAGGCTGCTCTATCTTTGGCCTCACGTCTGCTTCGAGCAACTGCCGCAAATGGAATTGCCGGATATGGAGGAAATCCAGCATTTGCTTTGGTCGCTTTTGTATCACCGATACAGTCTGGAGTGACAAATACGGTTCCAGAAAAGCAATACACTAAGTACAATGTCAACTTATCTGTTCTTAATGCTATATCGGGAGATGTATTTGGTTCGTCTGTGCAAGAGGTTATGGGTGTCGGTGCCTCTGATGAGTTAGCATGTATCAACGCTATGCAGGCTGTTGCAACGAATAATAGTTTGCAAACTATGCTCCACACGTCTTCTGCAAAAATCATCTCATGGTATGAGTCTCATGTGTCCTCTTTGCAAGCACAGGTCAATAATTATATGCGTCTAGGCGAATATGATAAAGCGTATGCACTCTTGTCATCCATTCCTCAAGAAGCGACTCAATGCTTTGCTTATGCACAAAAAAATATTGAAGGAGTACAAGAGAAGTATTTTATACAACTCAGTTCCGAATACTATCATCGTTTGTTGGGAGCTATTGCAGTGGATGATGAGACGTATAACCCAGAGACGGGAGCACTAATGGCAATGATACCAACCAATGCTCCTGACTACGAAACAGCTCGAAAGGCCTATGCTGAGTATGTTTCTGGTATTGCCGAGATAGCATCTGCACGTCGAGCACATGAGATGTTTTTGGAAGAAGAGAGTCTTGCGATTGAAAAACTCCGCGTTGAGAGTGAAATGAAAGCAAATGAAGCGTTGCTGACACAGGCTCAGGCCGAGGTTGCTGCCAACTCTCCGGAAAATAAACGAACAGAGATGGTCGGCAATAGTATTGTATCGATTGCAACATTTGGTATCGAAAAATTAATTGGTTTATTATTTTTATAATTACTACTATGGGATTTTGGGAAGAATATTACAAAAATAAAGAGATTGAACGTCAAAGAAGAGATAAAAGACGGCAAAAAACAAAATATATTCGGTATGCGATTATATTACTAATTCTTGTCTCCGTTATCAACTCTTACTATTCAAAATATAAAGACTATTCTGAAGATGTTGTCTCTGCAATTAACAAACATGACTATTCAAAGGCTCATAAAAAATTAGAGAAACAGTTACAGACCATACAAAACCGTGGAGGAATAAATATGGATGAACGAATTGAGGAACTCTATGAACCATATGCGGTCAAACTTTTTACTGCTGAATTAAATTATTTGATGGTAGACGATAGTAGAGAAAATGTAGATCGCGTTATTATGCTCTTAGGGGACTTTCGTACTTTCGGGACACCTGTTGTTGGAGTTACAGACATTAAAAGTGTAAAAAAAGGGAATGAGCGTTATATGCGCTCTGTAGCGAGATTTAACACGCTCTTGGATAATGTACTGGCTCGATCTATCGCATTGCACAATCAGTATCTGGCGGATAATATTTTGCCAATGTACAAAGCGAATCTAAGAAAGACTTTGCATGATAGTCATGTGTTTTCGGCAGACGAACATAGTTATGAGTTTACTGATGAAGCAAAGATGAATGCAGAGATTGTATATCAAAAGGCCGTTAAGGAAAAAAGATTTGTAAAATAATAGTGTAGAACTTTATTATAAGTTGGTCAAATACTTACAATTTCCAAAAGAAAATATTGGACCAATTATTGCCCAAGTTATTCGAAATAGCTTCAATCCTTGTGTCGGCATCCCCCAATAATCGCATCTATCCCCTCTGCTCCGATAGGAGTTGCACCTTATATAATTTCCAAAAAATCGCCTATCTATGTAATTATTACAACAAAACAACTTATTGGTAATGGTGGTATTTTGTGCACTATTATGATGATAAACAGGTTGATTTGTTACAAAAATACCATTAAAAGGTGAAAAAACACCACCTTTTTTGTGTATTTCTTGCATATATCATTTGTTTTTTTGTACTTTTGCACACGAAAAAGGTAGCCATTGGCTACCATAATTGAATAAGTTTAAGTATATGGCACGGAAATTGACTGTTGAAGAGGTGTTTGCTCAGTGGCAAAACCTACAACCAATCTCGGAGCGAAAGCAACAACTGGCATCTATGGTTCGAAAAGGATATATTCAGCGTACTGATACTGGTGAATGGCATGTGCTTGCCGTAAACGCGTTATAAGATTTGTCTTCTTTTAGTCCAACTTCTTCGGGAACTAACCCTTTTTGACGCGCTCTCGTTCTACCTGCATGCAACATAACATCAACATAACATCTCTGTACCGTCTACCTATCTTTTACTAATCATCTTTTCCCCCTCGTTGTTGGCTATTTTTGCCATCATTAGGTCTCTGTTTGTGTAACGAAAGTGCAATTGCATTTTGCACTTTCGTTGTTAACTTATTGATTTTTAACGCGCTATATGGAAAATGCAAAAATGCAATTGCACTTTTGCATTTTTATGTTCAAACAGACCTACGCAAATTTTCGTGAAAATAACAAATAATTGCCATCAAATTTGTGAGATTGAAAAAATATATTCTATTTGTTATTTTGACTGCAATGATTTGGCAGTTTTAGGCACTACCTTTGCAGAAAATTTCAGAAACATTTATTATTTATTATTCACTCATCAATCAAAAAAAATGATGTGATTTTTTCGATATTTGAACAAAAAGTTGTATCTTTGCAGCATAATTCAAAAAAGTATGGCAAAACTTAATTCCGCATTATTATTTAGGTGTTATATCTGGTTGGCAGATA
>JAKSMY010000034.1 GCA_024400275.1 Paludibacteraceae bacterium
ATGCAAAAAAAGAAGCCAAACGTTTGGCAAAAGAAGGCTGGGTAGTAAGTCCCGGCATGCTTCCTTTAGAGAAACAACTCGATCGTGTATATCTTATGCAATGTGAATTTGATGAGAATTTATTTCCAAAATACATTATTGCAAGTGCCCAATCAGTTGGAGAGAACTACGATGCCGCTAAGGCAGCTGCTACCTCTCTTGCGATAACAAATCTTGCCGGTCAAATTCAAACAGAGGTCAGTGCCCTCGTAGAAAATACTGTTGCCAACAAACAACTAAGCGCAGGGGACGCTGCATCAATCTCAGAAACTGTTATGTCCAGCAAAAATTTGATTAGCCAATCCATCGGACGGACATTAGTTGTTGTTGAGTGCTATAAGGAATTAAAGAATAAAAACAAAGAAGTTTTAGTCCGTATTGCTTATAATGGCGATATGGCTAAACAAGCAGCCAAACAAGCTGTACGCGATGAATTGGAGAAAAAAGGTGCCAATCTGCATGAACAATTAGACAAAGCTCTCGGATTCTAATGAAACGCTTGGTTCTCATAGTATTTTGGGCATCTATTGGATTTACATTGCAAGCTCAGTTAACCAAAAATGCTTGTGGTGAGATTGACTATGTCGTTCCTGAGACACAAACTCTTTCTGAAGCCAAACAAATGGCAATTACACAGGCACGTCTCAAAGCAATTGCAGATGAATTTGGAACGATTGTATCACAAACAAACACCACTGCTATGCACACTATCAATGGAAAAACGAATAGCAATTTTAACTCCTATAGTGAAAATGAAGTAAGAGGTATTTGGATTAGCGACACTCAAAATCCATTGGTAGAAGTTATATATCGTAATGATATGATGGTTATTCACGCAGAAGTATGTGGAAAAGTGCGAGAGCAAAAACAATCATCCGTAGAATTACAGGTCAAACCCTTAAACAAAGGTATTGAGAGCACCTTATTCAAGAATAATGATCGGTTTGCAGTTGAATTCAAATCCGCAGCAAGTGGTTATGTGGCAGTATTTATCAGAGATGACAACAATGATATAGTCAATGTTATGATGCCCTACGAAAACAGTGATGGCAATGCGCGAGAAGTAAAAAGTAACAAAGATTACATTTTCTTATGCACACAGGATCCGGAATATCCATACGCAGAGGAAACTATCTTAACGACTTCTAAAAGCATTGAAAATAACACACTTATTGTTGTCTTTTCGCCAAAAAAGTTTCACATATCATTAAGTAATAAAGGTGAATTTGTCCCTGAAGTAGAAAATACAAAATTTCAAAAATGGCTTCACGGCTTGCGAGTATATGATACGACTATGCAGGTAGAAGAAATAGTATTAACAATTAAAAAATGAACAATTATGAAAAAGAAATTATCAGTTCTCTTATTGATTTTATTGGGCTTAGGACAACTAAAAGCCCAAGAAACGGCCACTATCTACATTATTAACCCAAGTGGATTAATCCTTGGTGAAAGTATTATTGAACTTAAGATTAATGACATGTCACATGGCATAATTGCCCCTAAAAGTTATATCTCCATGGATGTGCCTGTGGGATTTGTTAATATAATAGCCAATTGTACCGTGCCAGTTTATGATATCAATTTCGGTTCGAACATTAACAAATCCTATTCTAATTCTATGTCTAGTGAATATAAGGGCACACGACAAGTTGTATCACAAACTTCGTTGCAAGCAAAAGCAAACGAAAAGTATTATATTAAAATCACCGAAAATCCATTCAGCCCGAGCCCATTGTTGAAAGTGTTAGAAGCAAAGGACATTGCCAAAATTGAAAAGAAATTAGACAAAAACATCTCTTTCGCAGGAGAATATAGTGCTATTCCTAAAGATGAGGTTTCAACTTCCAATTCAAAAGTTGCTGCCAAAAATACTCCAAAGTCAGATGTTGATAAAAATATACCAACTACCAATAAATCTACGGACGATACATACGTACTCATTATCGCCAATGAAGATTATCAGTTTGTGGATCCCGTGAACTTTGCATCACATGATGGAGAAGTATTCAAAGAGTATTGCATAAATACCTTGGGTATTCCTGAAAAGAAAATTAGATACTATCCAAATGCTTCGTATGGAATATTGTCTGGCGGTATAGATTGGCTCAAAAATGTCCTTGATAATTTTGAGAATAGTAAAGCCATTGTATATTATTGCGGTCATGGTATTCCGGACGAGAAAACCGGTGATGCGTATATTATTCCTGTTGACGGAACGGGAACAAACACTACTACATGTTATAGCTTAAATAATCTATATAAAACTCTGTCTTCTACTAAAGCAAGTCGCGTAACTTATTTTATGGACGCTTGCTTTACAGGTGCTAATAAAGAAGGCAGTATGTTAGTTGCAGCACGTGGTGTGGCTCGCGAAGCAAAGAAAGAAACTTTGGCAGGTAATACGATTGTGTTCTCAGCATCAAGTGGAGATGAAACAGCAATGACATACGCAGAAAAGGGACATGGCTTATTCACCTATTTCTTATTGAAGAAACTTCAAGAAACAGAAGGCGATGTAAGTTACCAAGACTTGGCAGAATATATCAATAAGAATGTAAAGAAGGAAGCAATCTTAATAAACGAAAAGCCACAAACTCCAATTGTAGCAACAAGTAATTCAGTTACTTCATCTTGGAAGACGATGAGGTTTGAATAATTGTCAGTGTCCTTAAATATCGTCAGTTTTTTAAGTCCAAATCATCACTATACTTTGAGTATACGATGAGTATAGGATGAGTATAGGATTAGGAACCGATTTGCGTCAGCATTTCGGTTCCTTAATCTTAAAAATAGTAAGTTGACTAATGGTCAAAACAATCCGCCCATCAATATTTTGGGTGGATGTTGAACCGCTACTCTTATCTGCCACTATCCGCCACTGCTGCCACTCATTTTCCCTGTTTGCAACATAACATCAACATAACATGGTCGATGGGTGGCAATACCATTAAGGAACCGATTTGCACCAGCATTTCGGTTCCTTAATTCTTAATAATCGTACCATTTCCTATACATAGGTTATACATTACTTGGTCTCATCAAGCAATATCTCCATAAAATTGTGAGGAGTGATGGTTTGGAGAGTGGCATTGGGATAGGCTTGCAGAAAGTCGTCATGATTCCTGCTTTTTTTGTTGGGATTCCATTTCATTTCATACGCCTGAATAACTCCGTTCGTTTCCCCGATATAGTCTATTTCTTTTTGTGTAGTCGTGCGCCAAAAATACATATTTGTATAGCCATTCTGATAATCTTGCTTTTTTCGGAGTTCACTTAGCATCCAATTCTCCCATAGAGAACCATTGTCTGTACGAATATCTATAGGGGCAAAATTATGAATGAGGGCGTTACGAATGCCATTGTCATAAAAATATATTTTTTTGGCAAATTTCAGTTCATTACGCATATTGCGACTGAATGAACCAACCCTAAAAATAACATGCGTCTGCTCCAAAATATGAATGTATTTTTCCACGGTTTCGGCATCTAATTGGAGCATGTTGCCCAACTCATTGTAGGAAACTTGTGATCCTATCTGATAAGCTAATGCTTGCAATAGTTTGGTCAATTTATCCGGTTTTTTGATACCTCCCCATTCTAAAATATCCTTATACAAATAACTATCTGCTAATAGATTTAATCGCTTTTCTTCTTCTCCGGGGTGGCAAACTATTTCCGGATATGAACCATACAACAATCGGACTGATAGATTACCTATTTCCTCTATTGTGCCAAAGTGTTGTGCCAATTCAGCAAATGATAGCGGATAGAGACGATACTCCCATTTTCTGCCCGTGAGGGGTTCGTTGATTTGATTGGATAGTGCAAAAGAACTACTGCCCGTCAATATTAACTGAACATCGTGAAAATTGTCCGTTAGCAACTTCATTTTTATCCCGACATCTGCTATCCGTTGTGCTTCATCCACAACTGCAATCTTATGGCTTCCAATAATGGAGCGCCAGGTGCCTAAAGTGACAGTAGTAAATAAGTCACGGACCTGCTGCAAATCGGCATTCAGCCACAAGACATCTTCGCGTTGCTCGAACAGTTGTTGCAGAAGGGTTGTCTTACCTGTTTGACGTGCACCCATAACACAGATTGCTTTTCCTGTGAACAAATCTTGTTGCAATCGTGAAAACAAAAAACGTTGTATCATATCGCCTTATCGTATTTTTTTAGGACGCAAAGATACAACATTTTTTTGATATGCACAAATAAAATCGACAAATTTGATTAAATTCTCCGAATTAAATCGGAATTTTTGACTGATTTATCCGATTTCAGCAGTAATTCGGACAGGGAAGTGTCGAATAACGGTCTGCCAACCCTCGACTAAATATACTAAAAAAAATTGATATACGCAAATAATTGGGCTACACGGCTTGCGCCTCTCTATATCTGTTTTGGCATTGTCTTTGGTGTGCACGCACCCCACTACTATGCCAAAAACATCTATTGCATAGATTAAAAATCTATTTCGTACCCCCTCTTATTTGCGTATATCAATTTTTTTTAGTATATTTGCAGCGTGATATGATTATTACGTCGCTTGTAGATGATATCAGTACGCAAGGAATGCCCACCGAACACGGGTTGAGTTTACATATCCGTTTAACCAACGGACAGACTATCCTGTTTGATATGGGGCAGAGTGACCTCTTCCTCCGTAATGCCCAACGGTTGGGCATAGATATAACTCATGTCGATACGGCTATTGTCTCACATGGCCATTACGACCACGGCGGCGGACTCAAAACATTCATAGACATAAATCCCACAGCCCCTATCTATATACACCAAGATGCTTTTCAGCCGCATTATTCCCTTCGTGACGAGGGTTTGACATATATAGGTCTGGATTCGGCCATGCACCAATCTTCGCGCCTTGTGCCTTGCGGAGCCGTCACGGCTATCACATCCGATATGACATTGTTTGCCGATGTGCCGGTTGTCGGCTGTTACCCCGGCGGTAACCGGTTGCTTTTCGGACCGGACCCGCAACAGCACGACCTGTTCAGCCACGAACAGCACTTGGTTATACACGAAGATAACCGATATATTCTGATAGCAGGCTGCGCCCATCGCGGAATAGGGAATATAGTACGCCGGTGTAGCGAGATAATCGGACAGGCTCCCGATTGCGTGCTGGCAGGAATGCACATGGTGAAAAGCGGACTTGACGCACGGCAGCAGGAGGATTATATACACCAAGTGGCGGCGGAATTGATGAACTACCGCACCACCTGTTTCTACACGATGCACTGTACAGGAACCGATGCATATACCGCCCTCAAAACGGTTATGGGAGGACAAATCAACTACTTGTCCTGCGGACAACAAACGGAAATAAAAAAATAAGAATATGTTAGTAATGAAATTTGGCGGCACGTCGGTTGGCAGTGCCGAGCGAATGAAAAAAGTGGCGGAACTGATTCGCCGGGCCAGTGCCGGCAACAGCGTGCTGGTGGTGCTGTCTGCCATGTCCGGCACCACGAATACTCTATTGCAAATAGCCGATTACGTGCGTTTGGGCAACCCGGCAGCAGCCGTGGAAGAGTTGAACCGTTTGGAGGAGAAATACCGGCAGACCTGTACCGAATTGGGAATTAACTATATTGTTAAGTCCTATTTCAGTGCAATGCGAAGCGAGTGTTTGCAGCCCTATACGCCTCAAACGGAGAAAAATATCGTTGCCAACGGCGAACTGATGTCCACCGCCATGATGGCGGATTATATGCAGGTGCCTTTGTTGCCGGCATTGGATTATATGCGTATCGACGACAACGGCGAGCCGGATATGGCAAAGACGGACCGTCTGCTACGGCAGTTGATGACACCCCCCGGCCCCCTCGGTAAGGGAGAGGACCGAAAAGGCACGGTGCTGATTACACAGGGTTTTATCTGCCGTAACCACAATGACGAGATAGATAACCTCAAACGTGGCGGTAGCGACTACAGTGCTTCTATCATAGGCGGCCTGCTGGAGGCGGACGAGATACAGATTTGGACCGACATAGACGGGATACACAATAACGACCCCCGCTATGTGGAGGGTACACGGCCCGTTCCGCAATTATCTTTTGCCGAAGCTGCCGAGTTGGCATATTTCGGCGCAAAGATTCTGCACCCGACGTGTATATTACCCGCCAAGATGCATAACGTGCCGGTTCGTTTGCTGAACACGATGGATCCGTCGGCACCGGGTACGCTCATTAACAACGATTACAAAAAAGGACGTATCGAAGCCATCGCCGCCAAAGACGGCATAGCAGCCGTGCGCGTACACAGCGACCGCATGCTGATGGCGTACGGATTCCTCAGCCGTATATTCGCTATATTCGAGAAATATAAAACAAGTATAGACCTTATCACAACCAGTGAGGTGGCGGTGTCCATGTCGATTGACAACCTGACCCATATAGGTGATATACTGCCCGAACTGAAAGCCTTAGGCACGGTGTCGCTGGAAACGAACCTGTCTATTATATCCGTTGTGGGCGATTTGCAAAGCAATAACTTGGGATTTGAGGCATTAGTTGTGGAGGCGTTGCACGATATACCCGTTCGAATGATCAGTTACGGCGGCAGTGACCATAATATATCTATTTTGGTTAATACTGAAAATAAAGTCCGTGCCTTGCAGGCACTCAGTAAAGCGATATTCGTATGATGACCGGTTCTTTCCCTGTTGATAAACTGGCGCATCGGGAAACGCCTTATTACTATTACGATACGCAAGTGTTGCGCGATACGCTGACGGAGGTCAATAAGCAGTCCGCTGTCTTTGAACACGCGGCAGTGCACTATGCCGTCAAAGCCTGTGCCACGCCCGAGATAATGCGTATCATAGCACAGGCGGGATTGGGTGCCGACTGTGTATCAGGCGGCGAGATACAGGCCGCTATTGAAGCCGGCATCGCCCCCGACAAGATAGTCTTTGCCGGTGTAGCCAAAGCCGACTGGGAGATACGTTATGCTTTGCAACAGGGAATAAGTTGCTTCAATGTTGAAAGTCAAGCCGAAGTGGAAGTGATAGACCGCCTTGCTGCCCAATTGGGACGTGTAGCACATGTGTGCCTGCGTATCAACCCCAATATAGATGCCCACACGCACGCCAAGATAACCACCGGCATGCGCGAAAATAAATTCGGTATTCAGATGTGCGACTTGGAGGAAGCCGTTCGTGACGTGGAGCAACGATCCAATATAGCGTTTATGGGTCTGCATTTTCATATCGGCTCCCAGATAACGGATATGCAGGTGTTCGCCGTATTATCCGGGCGCATCAATGAATTGGTGGCACGGGCAGAGCAGATAGCACCCGTGCGGCACATCAATGTAGGCGGCGGTTTGGGTATTTTATACGAGCACCCCAACCACTTCCCGATACCTGATTTCCGTGCCTATTTTGATACGTATCACCGCTGCTTGAAGGTGCGTGAAGACCAGACCGTTCATTTCGAGTTGGGGCGGAGTATAGTGGCACAATGCGGCAACCTGATGACACGCGTTCTATATGTCAAACAGGGTATAGAAAAGCAGTTCGCTATTGTAGATGCCGGCATGACCGACCTGATTAGACCCGCCTTATACGGTGCTTTCCATCGCATAGAGAATATATCCAACCCTGACGCGGAAGAACAGACCTACGATATCGTGGGACCTATCTGTGAGTCGAGTGACGTGTTTGTGGAAGGTTACCGCATCGCCCGAGTGCAACGAGGCGATTTATTGGCTATACGCAGTGCAGGAGCGTACGGCGAAGTGATGGCCAGTCGCTATAACCTGAGACGACTGCCCGGACATTGGATAGAATGAACGAAACGATAACACAATATATTGCCCGTTATGGCCGTCAGGAAGTCTATTTCGTGACAGACGCTGCCTTGCAGCTGACCGTGCAACCACGTATAGAAATAGTGGCAAATGAACAGAATAAATGTCTGGCGACGGTGCAACGTATCTGGGATTTCCTTCTTTCGCACCACGCTACACGCAAAGCCTTAGTAGTGTGTGTCGGCGGCGGTGTGACAACCGACTTGGGCGGCTTCGCTGCTGCCACCTACCGGCGCGGAATAGATTATGTCAATATACCGACCACGTTGTTGGCTATGATTGATGCTGCCACGGGAGGCAAGACAGGTTGCAATTACCAAGGACTGAAAAACGCCATAGGCGTGATTCGTGAACCGTTAGACACCATTATCCTGCCGCAGTGGTTAGCGACACTGCCTGCTCAACAACTGTTAAGCGGCTGGGCAGAGATGATTAAAACAGCCCTGTTAGACAGCAACGAACTGTACGGGAGAGTGGTGAAACACCCCCCAACCCCCTCGGTAAAGGGAAGAGAAGCCGAAAGACGGGAGTTGGAGACGGTGATAAAGGATATATTGGCGGTTAAACGCCGTATCGTGACAGCAGACCCTACCGAACAAGGACTGCGTAAAGCCCTTAACTTGGGACATACTGTGGGACACGCCTTAGAGGAATCAAGAGATATTCCTCACGGTTATGCCGTGCTATACGGTCTTGTGGCGGAACTCTATCTGAGTGTGGTTAAGGCGGGATTGGACAGGCAGGTGTTGCAGCAGATGGTGCACTTGATGGTGGAGTTTTTCGGCAGACCGCAATGTGCATGCAGCGACTATGACCAAATCATCGCCCTTATGCGTGACGACAAGAAAAATGAACAACAGGGACAAATCAATTTCACCCTGCTGAAAGCAATAGGCGAACCGGTCATTAACAGCACTGCCACCGAAACGGAAATAAAAGAAGCATTAGATTATTTATTCAGTATATGATGAAACGCGATTATTTACTTTTTCTTTTTGTCATCAGCGCGATGATGGCACAAGCCGGAATAACAACGTATCAGTTCACCGGCGTTAAATGGACCAGTCAGGTAGGTGCCGCCAAATGCGACGGCAAGACCGACGGTTGGGTAAGCGATAAAGATGATGGTGCCTACGATGTGGGACGTATATGGGCAGACCAGAGTTTACACGGTGCCGGTGTGGGGGTGCAAACAGGCCAGTCCGGAGCAGGAGCCACCAGTGTCAAATCATTCACTAAGGTGCGTCAAATTAAGTTTAATCTGTGTCAAAATAGTAGTAATAAAGGTCAAGGTGTTATATATGTGCAAATAGGCGATTCGCCTATTGATTCGATTGTGATGACGAATCAAAATATGACCGCCAGTGATTTGAATAGGGATAGTACGATTCGTATTACGACAGAAAAATCGGGTAAGATACGTTTTTGGATAAAATGTACCAAAAATGCCATATACATCAATACAATCACTATCCGTGCCGAAGAAGGCGGCTCTAATCCGTTCACGGAGGACAGTTATCAACTCGTAACGGACAGAAAACAGTTGCAGGACTCTGACCAAATCATTTTTGGCGTGACCAAGGGGAACTACATCATGGGCTATTTTGACAATGAGGTTAACAAGAATAATATCCCTGCTATCAAAGGCAATTACAGTACCGACCGCCAAACCGTAGGCGAGAACGACGCTGCCGTTTATACCCTGTGGCTGATGCAGGAGGAGCAGACGGGTGACTCGTTCTATGTTTTTGTAGATGAGATACGCTACGAGCAGGCTTTCCTCGTGGCCAGCGGCGGGGCTACGAAAAACCGTTTGGCACTGTGGGGCGACTATACATCTCCTGTTTACGGCGATTATGGTGTGTGGGACGTGACTGTTCAGCCCAACGGCGAAGCCACTATTGAGAGTATGGGCACGTCTGCTGGCAAATATATGCAACTCAACTCTGGAAATGCTACGGGACCTATTTTTGCCTGCTATTCCAATCTCAATTACGATAAGATATGTCTCTACCGCCGTGTAAGTGCCATAGGCGATAAAGCCGCTATCGTGGCTCCAATGTGCAACTTTGGCGTAACCGCTTTATCCGATGACGAGGTTTCGGGCAGCAAGACGATACAAGTTAATGCCAATAAACTGACCGAAGATATCACATGTACCTTCAAACATGGTGATGTGTTCTCGTTAGGAACTACCACGATTGACCGTGACGGCGATGAATTAACTATTCGCTACCGCGTGACCGAAGCCGGTAAATATACCGATACACTTGTTCTAACCAGCGGCTCCGTATCTGCGGAGGTTCTTGTCTTGTTGGACGTGAAACAACTGTGTACCATTGCCGAGGCTGTGCAAAGCGACGACTACGACTTTGTGTATCTCAACCCTGTCGTTGTTACCAAGAAATACTCACAGTATGTTTTCATTCGTGACGAAACAGGCTCTATGCTCATTTGGGATGCCACCGACCCTAAGACGGGTAAACCCTACGCACAGGGGCTTGAACAAGGTCATGTGCTGAGCAACGTGCAGGGACGTTTCAAGAATTACTACGGCGTACCCGAAATAACACCCACCTCGGCGTGGACGGTGGCTGCACAGAAAAAAGACGTGAGCCCCGAAACGGTGATGTCTGTGGACAGTGCCGACGTGTGCCGCTATGTACAAATGACCGGCGTGACCGTAGAAAATGGTTTGTGGCAGGGAATACCGGTGGTTGACGCTTTTCTGACAGGCGTAATAGCGTCAATTCCCACTACGCTTGATGCTATTGTTATGATAGACCACGACGAGACACAACTATGGGTGGTTAAACAGATATACAGCCCCACCGACGTGAATCAAGTGTATGATAAAACACCATCGCAATGCGGCAAATATATCCGCAAGGGACGGCTGTATTTTCTTCACACCGGACATATATACAACGCTAACGGACAAACAATTAAATAATATACTATGAAAAAACTTCTTTCTATGCTGATGGCACTTGCAGCAAGTGCTGTGCTATATGCCGCAGGGGCAGAAATAACTTTTTCGGAACAGAAATACACCGATAAACAGGTGATTAAAACGATTAAGTTAGAGAATGGCATTACGCTTACTTTCTCTGATGCCAAGTATTACAACTCAGGTTCCGCCTTGCGCGTCTATGCCTCGAGCAAAATGACGGTAACGGCAGAAACGGATATCAGTTCGATTAATCTGACCTTGCCGGACTCGAAATATTTAGGCAATTTTGATACGGAATATACCGACATCAACGCACAGACGTGGTCGCATACTACCACTTCGCAGGCACGCATATCCAAGGTGGTCATTGTTTTGGCAGATGGCGAAACAGTTTCTGTAGGCGGCGTGTCGCTATCTCCTGCCGCATTGGACATCAACGTGGGCGAGATAGCCGCCTTGACACCGGTGATTATTCCGTCCAATGCCACCAATCAGGAGGTGACGTGGTCGGCTAAGAACGGCTTGGTATCCGTAACCGACGGCAAGGTATTAGGTGTTGGCGAAGGGGAAGACATCGTGACCGTAACCACGGTAGATGGAGGCTATACGGCTACCTGTACCGTAACAGTCACCCGTCCTGCCAAATTGGTTGGCACCATTTATGAAAAAGTCACCTCGTTGCAGTCGCTCGCCGTGGGCGATACCGTCGTATTGGTTTGTGAAACAGACAGTGTCGCCGCCGGCAAGACCCTCAAAACAAGCGGTTCTTCAAGTTATTTGGACACCGTGCATATCCGTTTGGCAAAGAACCAAGCCGCTGCCGACAGTGCTTTGCAACTCGTGGTAGGCAAAAACGGCTCGTATTATACACTCACTACTGCCGACAAAAAAACGGTAGGTGCTCATGCTGTCAAATACATTGACTTGGGCAGCACAACAGGTACCAACGATTGGACGATTACCTTTGATGCCGAGGGCAATGCAAGTGTAAAAGCCAACCTGACAGCGAAGGTCTATCTGCAATACAATGCTTCTTCACCGCGCTTTACCTGCTACGACGGTAAGCAGACTGCTGTACAGATTTACAAGAAAACAACCCAACAGACAGGTGAGGTGCATGTGGAAAATGTGTATTTGGACCCCACGACATTGAATATCCGCAAAGGTGCTTCGGCACAACTCAAAGCCATTATCGCTCCTGCTACGGCAGATAATCAGAAAGTGACTTGGACTGTGGCACAAAGCGACATAGCCGATGTGACCGACGGTTTGGTTACCGCCAAAGCTGTCGGCGAAACGACCGTGACGGTTACTACCGAAGACGGCAATAAGCAAGCCACTTGTCCCGTTATTGTTACCGATTCGGTACACGTAAGCGATATAAGTATTAACCCTTCCGTTGCCGGCATAAAAGAGTTGACCACCTTGCAGTTGACAGCCACGGTTGCGCCACTTGATGCGGACAACCAAAAAATCATTTGGCGCAGTTCGGACGAAACGGTTGCTACGGTAGATGATAGCGGATTGGTTACAGCATTGCGTTTTGGTCAAACCCTTATTACCGCTGCCAGCGATGAGTTTCCTGCTGTGCAGGCTACTTGTACTCTGACCGTAACGGCACAGCCCGGTGACCGGTACCACCTCATGACCGCCGACTCGACATTACACGACGGCGACCTGATCGTTTTCTATAACGCCGGCAAACAATCCGCCAGTGCCGGATTGGTAGAATCAGGAAAATACCTAAGCGGTACGCCGGCTGTTGTGGCCGGAGAGGACCTGATTATTGAGGAATCTATGCCTATGCTGCTGACCAAGAACGGCAGTTATTGGAATCTCAGTATCAACGGAAATCCTATCGGACATGGCATCACATCGGATAACTCGGTGGATTTCAATGGCAATTATTCTGATTTTACTGTCACGATAGACAATCAGGCCATGGCTGTTGTTAAGAGCCAAACATCTGCTAACCCGCAGTTCTACTGCAATAATTTGGGCGATTTCCGCCTATATAACTCAACCTCGATGTCACCTGTTCAACTTTATCGCAAGGTAATTTCCCCCGATGTGCCCATCGCCGTGGAGAGCGTGGAATTGGATTTGGATACACTCTATCTGCGTGCCGGCGAACAGGACATGCTGGAAGCATACATCACTCCTGACAACGCCAAGGTGCAAGATATAGAGTGGGGTAGTTTAGACGAAACGGTTGCCACCGTAACGGACGGTGCCGTTTCCGCTATCGCCAAAGGAGAAACCAAGGTGTGGGTGAAGACCGTAGATGGCGGATATACAGACACCTGTTTCGTCAAAGTATATGCCTCGTTGAACCAGCCTGACGTGACATGGAACCAATTGCAGAGTCTGGATAGCCTCAAAGAGGGCACACGCGTGTTCTTCGCTTCTGTCAAGGCAGACGAAGATTATGTGATGGGTATCTACGATTATGATGCGGCTAAATCGAACATACAGGGTGCTGCGGCTACCTTTAGCGAGGACCGGCACCAAGTGACTGCCGGCGAGAGTTATGCCTATACCGTGCACATTGAAAACGGCAAATATATGTTCACGGACTTGGACGGCAGTTATTTATGCGACTATAACCAGAAGAACCTCAGCGCACAGGATAACCTTGACAATAAAGCACGTTGGGCAGGAGAGATGACCGAAGATTTCGCGTTCAAATTTACGAACGCCTATAACACCGGCTATATGGTTTACAATAACCATAACAGCAATATGTTCTGCTGCTACAACGCGTACGACCCGAGTAATATGGCATATATAGCCATTTACTCCGACAACGCTCCCGAATGGGTTGAACCCGTCCGTGTGCCCGAACTGTATATCTTGGTGGATAAAGACACGATAACGGACAAAGTCGATTTCGGCGATGTGGTCTATGACGATACGTGGGGAACCGAAGTTAATCCGTACGAGGCAGCCAAGACCCTAACCTTTGCTGCCAAAAACCTGACGGACAACATACACCTCTCCTTGGCGCACGGAAAGGTATTTACTCTTTACACAGAGGAGATTCGCCCAACCGGCGGAACAGCATCTGTTCAGTTCAGCACCGATACCAAGGGAACGTATAGCGACACCTTATATGTGATGTGCGATACGATTGTACGCAAGATAGCCCTAACGGCTAAGGCTGTTACCGAAGAAGAGGTCAAGCCTTCCATATCGCTCTCTACTGCGGCTATTGACCTGTATCTGACTTCCGAGAATAATTTTAACGACTTGCAGATGTTCACCTTCTCTACTTCCAATATGGTCAAGAACCTCTATGTCAAGTGGGAGAATACAACGGGAAATTCTATTCCCGACCGTCAAGGCGAATCGGTGGAGATATTAGCCGAATCGGAGTATGTCTATTATGGTCAGACTACCAATTTAGGAATCGTTGATTATACCGATGCGGAGGTTTATATAGACGCTACGGCTTACACCGAGGGCACCTATACGTCTTCGCTGTTGTTCTACACACCGGACGAGAACGATAAATCGAAGAACGCTTTTGAACAGCGTGTGACGGTTACCGTTCATGTTTCGTACGATCCGATGCCTACTGACTTGTATGGTGCCAAAGATACCGTATATCTGCATAAAATAATCAAAGACAATCAACTTCTCATCTATCGCAATAACCACTGGCATAATGCCTTTGGACACAAGAAATAATATGTTTTTTGACGAATTAGCACTTTCGGACGGGGTGTTAGATGCCCTGTGGGACATGCACTTTGACACCTGCACTCCTGTCCAGGAACAAACGATACCGGTTATATTGGACGGCGATGATGTTATCTCGTGCGCCCAGACAGGCACAGGTAAAACGGCTGCCTATATACTTCCTTTGCTGACTAATTTAGAATACGACAACCACGACCCCGATAAACTGAATGCTATCATTATGGCTCCTACGCGCGAACTGGCACAGCAGATAGACCAGCAGATGCAGGGCTTTGGCTTTTATGTGCCCTTCTCTTCGGTGGCTGTGTACGGCGGTAAAGATAACGATGCCTGGGATAACCAAACAACAGGTTTGCAGCACGGGGCCGATATCATCGTGGCTACTCCCGGACGGCTGCTGGCACTGATGAATATATACGATGTCGATTTTTCCGGTGTCAAATACTTTATTTTAGACGAGGCGGACCGCATGTTGGATATGGGTTTTTACGACGATATAATGACGATCTATCGCCGTTTGCCCGAGGACTGCCAGCATATTCTCTTCTCCGCCACCATGCCTTCTGAAATACGCAAAATGGCAAAGGCTATTATGCACAATCCGGTGGAGGTGCAGATAGCCGTGTCACGTCCGCCAGAGTCCATACAGCAACTGGCGGTAGATGTGTACGAACCGCAAAAAATGGGCATGCTGAAAGCCCTGCTGACAGATGCCCACATGAAAAAGATTATTGTCTTTGTCGGCAAAAAGCAGAAAGTAAAAGATTTGGTGTGTGCGTTATGCCGTTATGGCTTGGACGCTCGCGCCATGCACAGCGATTTGGAGCAGAAGGAACGTGACGAGGTGATGCTGGATTTCCGTAACGGCAAGGTAGAAGTCCTTGTGGCAACCGATATCGTGGCGCGTGGAATAGATGTAGATGATATACCTTTGGTCATTAACTACGATGTACCCCGTGATGCGGAAGATTATGTACACCGCATAGGCCGTACGGCACGCGCCGAGAACGATGGCACAGCCGTCACACTCATCAGTCCTGAGGACCAACGCCACTTTGTAAGAATAGAAAAATTCCTGAAAAAGGACATCGAACGGCTTGTCGTTCCTGCCGAATTGGGTGAAGCACCCCGTTCAATCAAAGCTTCCGAATACGCCACTCGTTCGGGTAAAGGTTGTTCAAACGGTTCCCGACATTCTTCGCGAAACCGATCGGGACACCGCAATAAGTCAGCAAATTGGCACCGAGAGGCACGTCCAAACCCTGTAATGCCTCCGTCCGCAAATAACTGAGTGCCTGCTCCAGAGACAATTCGACATTGGGGAACGCCTCTTTACGCAACGCCTTAGTCATACTGAGTGCATGTTGCGGCGAAGCGCCTTTTCCGCGTATCTCGCCAATACCGAAACCGGTTGATATACAGGTCAGTTCGTCCCACAAACAATCAATCAACGCTTTATATTTCATCGGATAAGCGGTCATAAAACGGTCGCTCTGACGGATAGCCCATGCATCGGGCTCTATCAGCCATTGGCGCATCGTCGGCTCGTATTCAACCGGCAACGGCTTATGTTTGGGTTCGCGTATCTTGAATGGTGCAAAAGGCTCTTCGTTCTTGCGAATAACTGCCACATAAAATCCTTCTCCCTTAACCCGGTGAGGATAAAAATGATAACCCGGGTAGCCCTCCACGATACCCCAACTCGGGTCATAATCCAGCGGCAGAATCTCTCCGCCCAGACAATCGGCTATCCACTGTGCGTTATCTTCGTCTTCCTCACTGTTAAAAGTGCAGGTAGAGTATATCATAATGCCACCGGGCTTGAGTGCATCCCAGACGTTCATCAATATACTGCGCTGGCGTTCGGCACACATCTTGACGTTTTTGAGGCTCCACTCCTCGCGTGCCTGCTCGTCTTTGCGGAACATGCCCTCGCCCGAACAAGGCGCATCTACCAAAATACAATCAAACAAGTGAACAGTTTTTTCACCGAATACTGACGCATCGTTGTGCGTGACCACGGTGTTGCCGTTGCCCCATTTCTGGATATTCTCGCTCAGAACGAACACGCGCTGGCGTACCACTTCGTTGGCAATCAATAAACCTTCGTTTCCAAGGTACTGGCTAATCAATGTGGCTTTGCCTCCCGGCGCAGCACAAAGGTCCAAGACAACACTGTCTTTGGCTACATACTGCTCCAACGCTTGCTGAATAAACATCGAAGACGCTTCCTGTACGTAGTAGCAACCGGCATGAAAAAGCGGATCCAAAGTGAACTGGGGACGCTGACTGAGATAGTAGCCGTCTTCATGCCAGGGCACTTCGTCAATGTCGCAGGGAAAATCAAGAATATCCTTCTTGTCATTCAGGCGAATACTAACCGGTTGCTCTTCCTCCAATGCACGAAATAACTGCTCGGCTTCACCGCCCAGCTCCTGCCGCATACTATCTACAAAATCAACCGGTAACATAATTCAGCATGCAAAGATACAAAGAATTTTTGGAATACGCAAACTTTTTGAATGGAAAATTGCGAACAAGTTGGTTTTTGTTTCGGTTTGGGCAGTGATTACGTGGTCGCGAGATGGTCCCGAAATGACCCCGAAATAGAGCCGTGCTTCGTCGAGAGTCGGTCGAGGGTCGGCCGACTCTCTCAGCCCTTCTGACTTGACTGGATTTTACGGGTCTTTTCCGTGTTTGAAAGCGGTTTGTAACGGGTTCGTAGCGGGTTCCGAACGGGTCCCAAACGGGGGTTCCAAACGGCTTCCTCGTGTACCATCTGTGTTCTATTAGCGTCAGCGACCTGGATAACTCGTTTTCTAATTTGAGGATAGTGAGTATTTTGAGGATTTTGAGGATTTGCGTTGGTTGAAATCCTCAAAATCCTCAAAATCCTAACGCTACTTTTTTCATAAAATGAACATCCGTGAAAAGTCGTGAACTTCACGAGAATTCACGACTTCACGAAGATTTATATAGTGCCGTATTTACTGACTTTTCGCCATCTCATGGACGTTTTCACGGACGCCACACGGACATCTTTTTTGCGTCCACCAAACAACAATTCGACACGCATCAAAGACTCATCCGAAACGCTCAAAAACTTACTATTTTTCAGCACACAACAAAGGCCTGCATTGCTGCAAGCCTTTTGTGGATATTATTGTTCTTTCTATTTAGAATCCAAGGGCGTTATACATTTTGCCGTTACGCATTATCTGCAACTGATTGTGGCGGATAAACTTACGCACCGTGCATTGTGCATTGTCAATCGTCAATTGCTCTACATCTGTTGGCATACCTCCTGTGGTAGTAAACTCGCCTTCGTAGTGTTTGATGGACTGCTGGCTAGCGTTGGTTGCATCCAAAGTATAGCCGTACTTGCTTGCCTGATTCAGTCCTGTCACCGTGAACTGCCAGCCGGAGGTTGTCATTTCAGCAGCAACCATTTCGCGTGCGCCATCACGAGAAGGAGCAAAAGCAATACCTGTCAACTGACCTTGGGCATTGAATTTGAGCGTGCAGAAGACTACACCGTCTTTGGTAATCTCCAAACTATAGCCATCTGCTGATGGATTAACAGGCCACGTGAAGGTGGCATTGTCCGTAGAAGGAGTTACGACAACTTGGTCGCCTTCTATGGGCTTTTCTTCGGCAGAAAGGCAAGATACATTTTCCTTATTAAATAGTTTCCAACCCTTTGCCACTTTATATTCATCTAACACATCACAAGGTACTTGCAAATAAATATCGTAGTTTTCAAATGCATTTTCCTGAAGAATAGGAGGTTCCTCTGCATAGCAATTGACATAAAGCAGGCGCTGATCATTTTGGAATGCGTATTCATCAATATCCTCCAGTTTAGCACCCAAAGTAATCGTTTTGAGGTAACTGCATTCTGCAAACGCATATTTGCCAATAGTCTCTACACTATTGGGAAGTGCTATTTCTTTGAGGTTCTTGTTGGACAAATTGGCAAATGCCAAATCACCGATGTGTGTAATTCCATCTTCCAAGATAAGTTTGGATATTTTGCCTAAGGATAAACACCATTCGACAGGTTGGGTTTCTGTGTAATCATACATCGCTCCGGCACCTGAAATAATTAGAGTATTACCCACTAATTCCCAATAAAGGTTCTCTCCGCATTGTCCCGATTTAGTAGTATCTATTTGTGCCGTAAAGATGGTGTCCTGTGTAACAACAAACGAACGTGGATTGTCCGTATCTCCATCGTTCCATTGTGTAAACTGGTAACCAGCATCGGGAGTTATGGTTAGTGTGCACGTATCACCCTTAATATATGTGTCAGCACCAGTTTGTGTGCCATATCCAATCACATTACAAGTTACAACAGCCAAATCATCGGGATTCGCTTGCAGATTAGTAAAGCTTTTCCAACCATAAGCATTCTTATAAGCATTTACAGAATGAGCAGGTACGTAAACAAGAATTGAGTTTGATACATTATAAAAGCAATAACTTCCACAAGTTGGAGGTGTAATAGCATAGCAGGTTATCGAGGTTAAACCACTACAACTCTCGAAAGCACAATATCCAATCGTAGTGACAGAATTGGGGATTGTGACAGAGGTCAAACCTCTGCAATAAGAGAAAGCACCCTCTCCAATCATTGTGACGGAATTGGGGATAGTAACAGAGGTCAAACCGCTGCAACCAGAGAAAGTGTAATCTCCAATCGTATCTACACCTTGAGGGATAACCAATTCCTTTACTTCTACATCATTGTTGATATAGAGATTATGACTATAATACATCGGATTAGAAGAATAGTTACCAAACTTTATTTTGCACCAATCAGCAATAGTTCCTATATAATTGGTCTTTTTCAACCCACTGCAACCTTGGAAAGCATCATATCCAATCTTCGTAACAGAACTTGGAATGGTTATTGAAGTTAAACCACTACAACTCTCGAAAGCACAATATCCAATCGTAGTGACAGAATTGCCAATAATTACCGAGGTCAAACCACTGCAACTCTCGAAAGCACAATATCCAATCTTTGTGACGGAAGAGGGAATAGTTATTGAGGTTAAACCACTGCAACCATAGAAAGCGTAATTTCCAATCGTAGTGACGGAATTGCCAATCGTTACCGAGGTCAAACCGCTGCAACTAGAGAAAGCATAATCTCCAATCGTATCTACACCTTGAGGAATGACCAAATCTTTTACTTCTACATCGTTGATATAGAAATTATGACTATAATAGATTGGATTAGCAGAAGAATAATCAAACTTTATCTTGCACCAATTTGCAATAGTGCCCGTATAATTCGTTTTGGTCAAACCACTGCAATAATCGAAAGCACCATCTCCAATCGTGGTGACGGAGCTGGGGATAGTTACCGAGGTTAAACCGCTACAACTAGAGAAAGCATTATCTCCAATTGTTGTAACGGAATTACCAATAGTTACCGAAGTTAAACCGCTACAACTAGAGAAAGCATTATCTCCAATTGTTGTAACGGAATTGGGAATGGTTACCGAAGTCAAACTGCTGCAACCTTCGAAAGCAGAACTTCCAATCGTAGTGACAGAAATTGGAATTGTTATAGAGGTTAAACCGCTACAACCATAGAAAGCATAAACTCCAATCGTTGTTACTGAATCACCAATAATGTATTCTTTGACTTGAGAACCAAAGATGGTCTTAAAATTTGAAGAAGATGTGTAGTCTTTACCACATAGTGCATTCGAATTAATAGTTACCGAAGTCAAACCGCTACAATATTCGAAAGCACCCTTTCCAATCGTTGTGACAGAATTGGGTATCGTTACCGAAGTCAAACCACTGCAATATGCGAACGCATAATCTCCAATCGTTGTGACAGAATTGGGAATTATTACAGAAATCAAACCACTGCATTTATAGAAAGCATAATGTCCAATCTTTGTAACAGAATTGGGAATAGTTATTGAGGTCAAACCTGTGCATTCATCGAAAGCATACATTCCAATCGTTGTGACAGAATTGGGAATTATTACAGAAATCAAACCACTGCATTTATAGAAAGCATAATTTCCAATCTTTGTGACAGAATCACCAATAATGTACTCTTGAACTTGAGAACCAAAGATGGTCTTGAAATTTGAAGAAGATGTGTAGCTTCTGCTACATATTGCATTGGAATTAATCGTTACCGAGGTCAGACCACTGCAATCTTCGAAAGCACTCTCTCCAATCGTTGTGACAGACTTACCAATAGTTACTGAGGTCAAGCCACTGCAACCAGAGAAAGTATAATCTCCTATCGTATCTACACCTTCAGGAATAACTAAATCTTTTACTTCTACATCATTGATATAAAAATTATGGCTATAATACATTGGATTAGCATAAGAATCACCAAACTTTATTTTGCACCAATCAGCAATAGTGCCTGTGTAGTTCGTCTTTGTCAAACCGCTGCAATAATAGAAAGCTTTATTGCCAATCATTGTGACAGAATTTGGAATAGTTATTGAAGTCAAACCTCTGCAACTCTCGAAAGCATAATTTCCAATTGTTGTGACGGAATTGGGAATAGTTACCGAAGTCAAACGATTACAATTATAGAAAGCATCATTTCCAATTGTTGTGACGGAATATGTTTTTCCATTGTGGGTTACAGAAGCAGGTATAACCACAGAGCCAGTGTAATTAGAAATTTTATGAGTCACTGCTATTGTGGAATCCCCATAAAAAATATAGTAGGCGATGCCATCTTTTTGGAAATCACAATTAGTCCCCCCAACGATAGCACGCATAATACGGAAACCACCAGTGGTCTCTTTGATTGTCATTGTGGAAGCCATTGCCGTAAATTTCAATTTTTTGGTTTCGCTTTTATCTACGCTTGCAGGGTTGGAAGCATCAGCCACTCCACCTTCAACAGTGAAGGTAGCAGGAGTGTCGCCTTTGGCAACAACATTGATAACCACTTCTTCGCTGATGCTCAAATCACTGAACACCAAAACACCATTCTTACCATCTACTTGCAGATAGTCTTTGTGGCATTTCAAAATATTGTCTTTGTGACCGTCTTTATTGGCACTACCGTTTTGGTATTTTATACCAAAACCGAACATAGAAGAGAAAGAAACCTCCATCAAATCACCAACCGTGCTGGTATAGTTAACAGAAGGACAATCAGTTGAACCTATCGTGCATGTACTAACAGCACCGGCATCATTAACATTGATGTTGTTTGCTTGGATACCTGCAAAGTTCAACGTAGCAGCATTCATGGGCATCATATAGCACGTAGCTACCATAAATAGAGAAAATAATTTAGTTTTCATAATAGTCATAAATTTAATTGAGTCTTATTCCTTCATTAGAATAGAGGTAATAAACGCGATTTTAGATATAGTCACATATGGTTTTGTTCCACAACCTACTCAGCAGGTAGTACCCACCAAGCAGGTTGAGAAAAGTGAGAGTAAGGGTTAAAACGGAGTTAGTACATTAATAAATACTAATCATTCCATTGATAGCCACAATCAGGACATTCATAACATTCACCATTGAAGAATGCATCTTCGCAATAGCATTTAGGACATACAATTTCCATAACTTTGAAAAATTAATAGGTTAAACATACAATTTATTGTAATCAAATTTAATCCTTGAAGAAATTTGGATCTATTTTTTTTCCTTTTAATCCATCTAAATCTTTTTGTGTAATGTGTTGGTTTGTTTTTTTTCCAATTAACACTAATAATAAAAGTCTAGTAGCAATATGTATTCCTCCTTCTATGAGCGTAACTATAAATTTATTCCTATTCTCATTAGGGATATAATCACCTTTCTTAAAATTTGTGCCATGTTCGTATCTACCAGCAGATTGACAACGTCTAACATTTTTAATTGTACTCATTTTGTTATAATATTTACTTAGCCTACTCTTCATCGGATTTTCGGCATACTCCGTATTTTATTCGTACACATATACGCACAAAGAAAGCGCAGACCTCGTGTTGCTTACTCGCAAGTTGAGGCCTTCGCATTACCT
>JAKSMY010000035.1 GCA_024400275.1 Paludibacteraceae bacterium
TCCCCATTTTTTCTCTGCCGAGAAGAAATAACCGAGTGAGTAGTAGTTGATACCTTCTCCGATGATGCCTTTCTTGTCTATATATGGTGAGAATCGGAAAGCCAACTGTCCCATAAATGACCATCCATTCTTGAGAGGTCCCGAACTATACGAAATACGCGCTGCCGCTTTGTAGTTGCGGTTTGTTCCTGCAACGGAGACTTTGAATCCCTGTGCATAATTAGAGGCAGTCATCAGGTAGTTGGTTGCTTTCCCGATGGTACCGAATGAGAAATTATTGGCTTCAATGGGATTGACGGTCTCTTTATACCTACTGGCATCATTCAATCCTCCCATCGCCGAGAAGTTGAACTGACCGCGCTCGGCTGTGTTGAATGGCAGACCTTCAATGTAGTTTGTCTCATACGAGTTGCCGTAACCGCGTTGGCGATAACGGGCTGTGGACCAAGACCACGAGGACATCGAATTAAACACGTCTTGGTCAGACGAAGCGGACGAAGCCTGTTCTTGTGTGCGTCCTTCGTCATCGTTCAAATCCTGGTCAAGCAGATTAAGAAGAACTTCATCTTTTACATCGCGCGCCATATCGGGCTGCAAATAAAGAGCACCTAAATCAGTGTCTTTATTTGCCAAGATTTGGATTAACTGAATATCAGCATTGTAACCATCTGCTTCAATAATTAATTCCTCGTCACCCGGTTCCAAATAGAGTAGGGTGAATTCACCATTTTGATTCGTGGTGGTACTCAGATTTTGATTGGCAAGCGTGATTGTAGCTCCGGAAATATTGGTACTGGACCCTTGAGCAACTAATCGGCCGTATAGCCGTATCGGTCCTGTGTACGGAGTTGCCTGAGCCACCGGTGCTACAGGTTCCGGCTGCTGCTCTACCACGGGTTCCTGCTGCTCTACCACGGGTTGTTCTTCTGTTTCTACCACAGGTGTGTCCACTGTCTCAGACTGTTGGGGGACAACGCCTACAGGACTTACATCAGATGGCGCTAACCAAGAACGAATACCACGAAGCAAAACACCATCTTGCCATTTGGCTGTGCCTATCTGGCGAATCGTGTGCTTGACGGTATACACCCAAGAAGAAATACGTTCTCCTGTTAAATACCGCTTGGCATCTTGCTTAACAATAACCGTGTCTCCAATTTGCAACGGTACAGCCTCGTTTTGGGCTGATAGGCTTATTGCAAGGAATAAAACGAAGAAGGATGTCAATAATTTTTTCATTATATAAGTTGTTAATTAAAATTCAGCCGTTTTAGGGGTACGCGGGAAAGGAATCACGTCGCGTATATTCTGCATACCGGTGACAAAGAGCATCAGTCGCTCAAAGCCCAAACCAAAACCGGCATGAGGTGCAGCACCGAATCGACGAGTATCCAAGTACCACCACATATCCTTCATTGGGATGTTGCGACGCTCTATTTCATTATTGAGTTTATCTAACGATTCTTCACGAACCGAACCGCCGATAATCTCGCCAATTTGCGGGAAGAGCACATCTGTACCCTGTACCGTCTTGTCGTCCTCATTGATTTTCATGTAGAAGGCCTTAATCTCCTTCGGATAATCCGTCATAATAACGGGTTTCTTAAAGTGCTCCTCTACCAAGAAACGTTCGTGTTCCGAAGCCAAGTCGTCACCCCAGTTGCAGGGGAACTCAAACTTATGTCCGTTTTTTATAGCTTCTTGCAGAATCTCAATACCTTCGGTGTAGGGTAGGCGGACAAATTCGGTATTGACTACCGATTGCAGACGAGCAATCAGCCCTTTATCTACAAACTGATTGAGGAAATCTAAATCGTCCATGCAGTTATCCAAAGCCCAGCGAACGCAGTATTTGATGAAGTCTTCCTCCAAATCCATCAATTCGTCTTTTTGAATGAATGCCACCTCGGGTTCTATCATCCAAAACTCAGCCAAATGGCGGGGTGTATTGCTGTTTTCTGCACGGAAGGTAGGACCGAATGTGTATATTTTACCCAATGCCATCGCTGCCAATTCTCCTTCCAACTGACCACTGACTGTCAGGGAGGTTTGTTTGCCGAAGAAGTCGTCAGAATAATCTATTTTGCCATTCGCATCTTTTTTGAGGTTGTATAAGTTTTTGGTGGTGACTTGGAACATCTGTCCGGCACCCTCGCAATCAGAGGCTGTGATGAGAGGTGTGTGGAAGTAGAAATATCCGTGTTGGTGGAAATAACTATGAATAGCCATTGCCATGTTGTGACGAATACGGAATACGGCTCCGAAGGTGTTCGTACGCGGACGCAAGTGAGCAATTGTACGCAGGTATTCCATGCTGAGCCCTTTCTTCTGCAGAGGGTATTGGTCAGGGTCTGCTGTTCCGTAAATCTCCAATTCTGTCAGTTGAATTTCAACGGCTTGTCCTGCCCCTTGCGACGGAACTAAAATTCCAGTAGCCGAGATACAAGCTCCTGTCGTAACGGGCTTGAGTTGTTCCTCTGGAAAAGTGGTCAAATCCACTACGATCTGAATGTTTTTGATAGTGGAACCATCGTTTAATGCAATAAAACTGACTTGCTTATTCCCACGACGGCTACGCACCCATCCACGAACATTGATGGGCTCGTTAAATGCGGTGCTCTTGAGAGCGTCAATAATTACTGTGCGTTGCATATTGTAATAGTATTGTAATCTTAGTTTGATGTTACGTTAATGTTATGTTAATGTTACGTTTAGGACACGGTTAGACTTTATCGTTATCAGAAGGGTGCATCTTCCTGTTCTAATCGGGCACCATCCGGTGAATAATTTCCTATAGACGATTTGATAGACAACTCTTCTGCCGGAGGTATGGGAGTTAAATCTGAATCATCGTATTCATCGTTCTCGTTTTGGAATTTGGCGAATTTGCTGCGGAAACGCAACCATATCTCATCAACGGCACCATTACGGTGTTTAGCCACAATGATTTGTCCTAATCCACGCAGGTCTTTTCCTGTTTTATCATCGCTATAAAGGTGATAATACTCGGGACGATGGATAAAACAAACCATGTCGGCATCTTGCTCAATGGCTCCAGACTCACGTAAGTCGCTCAATTGAGGTTTCTTGCCGTCCACGCCGGTACGAGCCTCCACACCACGGTTCAACTGCGACAGAGCAATGATAGGTATATCCAATTCCTTAGCCAATGCTTTCAAGTTGCGAGAGATAATACTAACTTCCTGTTCACGTGAACCGAAGTTCATACCTTGTGCGTTCATCAGTTGCAAATAGTCGATAATAATCAACTCGACATTATGTTCGCGAACTAATTTACGCGCTTTGCTGCGTAGTTCAAAGACGGATAGGGCAGGGGTGTCGTCCACATAAATAGGAGCTCCTTTCAAGTCATTGACTTTATGCTCTAATTGTTTCCACTCAGCGGGAGACATCTTACCGTTTTTGATTTTATCACCTTCTATCTCGCAGACATTCATAATCAAGCGGTTGACAAGCTGTACATTAGACATCTCAAGAGAGAACATGGCCACGGGTCTTCCATAATTGACAGCGATATTTTTTGCCATCGATAGCACGAAAGCCGTTTTTCCCATTGCCGGACGTGCCGCTATAATAATAAGGTCTGATTTCTGCCAACCGGACGTTATTTTGTCCAGAGCAGTAAATCCACTTGGGATACCGGATATATTGCCTTCGTTCTTGGACGCTTTTTCCATACGTTCGAAAGCTTCCTGAATAACCGGATCTATTTGCGTTACATCGCGTTTTTGGTTGCGTTGCGAGATAGAGAAAATCTCACTTTCCGCCTTGCCCATCAAGTCATCTACGTCTTGTGTCTCGTCATAACCTAACTCTTCTATTTCGGCTGCCATTCGGATTAGTTCACGCGCTGTTGCTTTCTGTGCAATGATTTGTGCGTGATAGCGGATATGAGCAGCAGAAGCCACGCGCCGTGTCAAATCACTAAGATAAGTAACGCCACCGGCTTCTTCCAAGGTACCGAGTGATTTCAGTTTTTCGGTTACCGTGTAGAGATCTATTGGCTGTTCCTTAACCGCCAAAGCGACAATAGCTTCGTAGATACGTTGGTTCTGTTCCTTGTAGAAAACTTCGGGTCTCAATAGGTCAGACACAGAAATAAAGGCTTCTTTTTCTATCATCAAAGCTCCTAAAACCGACTCCTCCAGTTCAATGGCTTGTGGAGGCAGTTTGCCCATATCGTTCGGTCCTATTTTCACCACCTGTCTGGAAGGCGATTTGCGGTTGGTTGTCTTATTTGAGTTTGTTATAGGCATTTAGTAATTCAGATGCAGCCACAAAACTGCTTATTTCGTTGTTTAATACTTTTTGTTCCATCAAATGAGTGAGAGCCTCCATTTCGGGGTTTTGATAGAAACCATTTAGGAGTGCCGAATTGATTGTTTCGTACATCCAATATTTGGCTTGTTGTGTCCGTTTATGATCAAAATATCCATTCGCGCGCGTGAATTCAATATATTTAGTAATCATATTCCAGACTTCCTTTATTCCGGTTTTTTCCACAGCAGAACATGTTTCTGCGTAGGGTTGCCAACCTGATTCGGTAGGTGGGAACAATGCCAAAGCATTCTTGAAACTTACCCGAGCAGCTTGAGCACGCTCTACATTATTGCCATCACATTTATTGATGGCTATTCCGTCAGCCATTTCCATAATACCGCGTTTGATACCTTGCAACTCGTCACCTGTACCCGTCACTTGGAGAAGCAAGAAGAAATCCACCATTGAATGAGCCGCCGTTTCCGACTGACCAACACCGACTGTCTCTATCAAGATTGTGTCAAATCCTGCTGCTTCGCATAGCACGATGGTCTCTCTAGTTTTGCGAGCTACACCGCCTAATGAACCAGCAGACGGGCTGGGACGAATAAAGGCATTAGACTGTACAGACAACTCGTTCATGCGCGTTTTGTCGCCCAATATGGACCCTTTGGAACGTTCACTGGAAGGGTCTATAGCCAACACAGCAAGATGTTTACCCTGATGACACAGCTCTGTGCCAAGTGCTTCAATAAAGGACGATTTGCCGGCTCCGGGCACTCCCGTTATGCCTACGCGCACTGATCGACAGGCATAGGGAAGGCACATCTCAATAACTTTTTGAGCAATCACTTGGTCAGAGGGTAAGTTACTCTCCACCAAGGTAACAGCTTGTCCGAGCATCGTTATATCACCGCGACGGATACCTTCCACATACGCTTCCGGTGTCAGCACACGTTTCTGACGGCGAAAAGTGGTGTAAGGATTCACTTGTGGTAAATTCTCTACACCCTCATTCACTGTTAACCCTTTGTATTCCTTATTATTTTCAGGGTGTTGCATCATTATTGCACTTCCCAAACGAGTTTAATCACTTGGATAGGATTTTGTGGGTCATTGGTAATGACCGTAATGTTGCGTTGGTACTTGGTCGTAGCCATTTTGGTTGTATTAACGGAGAAGGGCAACAATTTCTTGCCAGACTTGATGCCATTTTTAACAACCGGGAACGACATATCGTTAGCAGCGATAATTCGGCGAATAAACAACGGATTAACACCGGCATTGGCAAACGGCAGTTTTTTGGCTACTTTACTTTTGCCGGCAGGAAGAATGCCTAAATCGATTTCTTTTTCTATAACGGCAATTGGAGCATTTAATTTTTGTTCTTCCGTCATTTGTGAGAAATCTTCTACTACATTGGCAGTAATCACGATTCCATAAGCCTCCGAAGACTCCGTTTTTCCGTTCACTTTTAAATAAACCGTTTCTTTAACAGGACCGTATGTGTTGCACACAGCACCATCAAATGTGATATTTAATTGTCCGCTTTGTTGAGGTTGTACATTATCAAGTGTAACACCTGTGCCGACAAAAGGCATTTGGCTGGCTTCAACCGTGATAGCAGCATTTGTTTGGTTGGCATACTCAATCGTCATTGTCTTGCTTTGTCCTTTTTGTACATCACCAAAGTCCAATGTCTTGGCCTTCAAACTCAATTCGGCAATGTTGAACGGATATTTATTAACCGGTTGGGCAGGTTTAGGGATCACTTCACCCTTGATATACAAACGTACAGTCTGTTCTTTGGCGTTTGATGTTACGGTGATTGTTTTAGAGAACATGCCCGGACGACCATTTGGGTTGTAAGTGACTGTAATAGCACCGGTAGCACCCGGCTCAACCGGTTCGCGAGTCCATTTAGGAGTGGTACAACCGCAACTAGCGCGTACATTACTTAATACAAGCGGATTGGCTCCTTCGTTTTTGAAGTTGAAAACGGTGGAAACACGTCCGTCGGACTCATTAATCTTACCAAAATCGTGACTTGTTTTTTCAAACGTGATAACAGGCTCTTGAGCCATCATGGTGGTAGCAATGAGCATGCCAGCCATTAAAGAAAAAATCTTTTTCATTGTTTATTTATGTTTAGTTAGTTGGTTGAACATATTCTACATGATTGAGCCCCTGAATCATGCGAAGCTGGTCGCATAAATCCGAGGCTGTTTCTTCGCAATACACAAGTACCTCTACTTGACAATCAAACAACTGGTTCTCTGTTTGAATATGCAGGTCGGTCATATTGAGGTGCATCTTATCGGAGATGGTTTCAATAATTTGTACCAACATTCCGAATCGGTCCATTCCACGCATTTTGATAGTGACTGAATAAGGCTGGGTTTGCAGTGGTTTCAGCGGAGTAGATAAGCGTTTTAAGTATTTACGGATAGCGTCTTGAGCTTTTGCTGTTTCTACCATATTAAGCCATTCCGGAACGGGACAAGCGTTCTGTGATGTCAGTATTTCTACTTGGTCACCCGACTTGATGCGATAGGATATAGGTTGCAATTGGTGATTGACCCGCGCACCTATACAATGTTCTCCCAATTGCGTGTGCAACATATAGGCAAAGTCAAGCACCGATGCATGTTGAGGCATAGTTTTGATTTCGCCGGTGGGAGTGAACACAAACACTTCGTGAGCGAACAGACTGAGTTTGAAATTATCCAAGAAAGCCATTGCATCGGGATCCGGATTTTCCAAGACATCTTTTACTTCCTGTAGCCAGTGATCCAACTCTGTATCTTCGCCGATTATATCACTCTTATACTTCCAATGTGCTGCCAATCCGTGCTCGGCTATCTCGTGCATACGTTTTGAGCGCAACTGCACTTCCACCCATCGTCCGTTCTTGCCCATCACGGTAACGTGCAAAGCCTCGTAACCATTGGCTTTAGGCATCGAAATCCAGTCGCGAATGCGCTCAGGGTGAGGGTGATATATCTCCGTAATGGCTGCATATAATATCCAGCATTGATCCTTCTCCGACATAGCTTCGTTAGGCGTGAACACGATTCGCACAGCCAACAAATCATACACATCTTCAAACGAGATGTTCTTGCGTTGCATCTTTTTGAAAATGGAATAAACCGATTTGATACGTGCCGAAATAGTAAATTCATATCCCATACCCTCTAACTTTTCGCGAATCGGTTGGGCAAACTCCTCAAAGTTCTCCATTTGGGCATCTTTGCAGGCAGCCAAGCGGTCTGCTATCTGCTTGTATAAATCGGGGTGCTCGTACTTAAAACTGAGGTTCTCTAATTCCGATTTAATAGGGAAAAAGCCCAAACGATGAGCCAGCGGAGCATATATATATTGGGTCTCTTTGGCTATTTTGACCTGTTTGTCAGGTGCTTGTGCTTCCAAAGTCCGCATGTTATGCAATCGGTCTGCCAACTTAATCAGCACCACTCGAATGTCATCTGACATGGTAAGAAGCAACTTACGGAAGTTCTCTGCCTGCTTGGCATCTTGGTCTGCAAATACACCGCCGGAAATCTTGGTCAGTCCATCTACAATTTGTGCTATTTTAGCCCCAAAGCGTGACTCAATATCCTCTGCCGTGTATTCTGTATCTTCCACCACATCGTGCAGCAATGCGGCACATATACTTGTGCTGCCCAATCCAACTTCTTTTACCACGATACGCGCCACAGCAAGAGGGTGCATGATATAAGGCTCGCCACTTAAACGGCGCACGCCATTGTGTGCCTGTTTGGCAAACTCAAAAGCACTCGTAATAATATCTATTTTCTGTCGGTGGTGTGAAGCGGCATAATCGTCCAATAATGCCTGAAAGGCACTCTGAATCTGTTGCTCTTCTTCGTTTGTAAACACACTGGACTTCATACTATTCACGCAAATATCGCGCAAAGTTACAAAAATATTTCTAATTATGCAAATAAAAAGTCATTTTTTTATATTAAACGTAATCACCTTTGGGTATATCAATTATTTTTCGTAATTTTGCGTATAAATTCATTATTATGGCGAAAAAGTGTTTTCTTTGTTTTTTATTGACCCTGTTGTCATGTGGAATCATGGCTGCTCCCTATACCGTGGTCATTGATGCCGGGCATGGTGGAAAAGATGCCGGTGCCGTTAGCCGTAAAGGATTGATGGAGAAGACTTTAAATTTGGAAGTCAGCCTTCGTTTAGCATCTAAGATTCGTACGCAATTTCCTGAAGTGAAAGTGCTTTTAACCCGTTCAACCGACGAGTTTATTCCTTTGCAGGGACGTGCGGATTTTGTTAATAAGAACAATGCTGATTTATTCATTTGTGTTCACACAAACGCTGCCGATAGTCGTAGTGCTTCCGGTACTGAGGTTTTTATTCTTGGTACCGATAAAATGGAACAAAACTTAGATGTTGCTATGCGTGAAAACGCTGTTATCAAACTCGAATCGGACTACCAAACTACCTACCAGGGGTTTGATCCCAATAGTGTGGAGTCATATATCATGTTCGAACTGATGCAGAACCAATACATAGATAAAAGTTTGCAATTTGCATCTCTTGTTCAGAATGAGTTTACCCACACCCTTCACCGTGAGGATAGGGGAGTGCGTCAGGCTGCTTTTTGGGTGTTGCTCAAGTCTGCTTGCCCCAGCGTACTCATCGAAATGGGCTTTATCAGCAACGAGGAAGAGGAAAAATATCTAGGTTCAGATCAGGGTAAAAGAGAGATAACCGATGCTCTTTTTCAAGCTTTTTGTAGGTACTACAAACCCGGGCAGGTCATCAAAGATGACCCCATGCAACCTGATAAACCGGTTCAACCTGACAAATCTGATAAACTTGTTCAACTTGATAAACCTGTTCAACCCGCTTCTCCATCTTGGAGAGTACAGATTTTCGTTTCCAAAACCCTACTGCCTAAATCGGACCCCAATTTCAAAAAAGAAACAGACTACACTTATGTTCACGTAAACGGTTTATATAAATATATGATTGGAGATTTTTCTACCAGGGAAGAGGCAGTTGCCAAGAAAAAACAATTAATGGAAAAATTTCCTGACTGCTTTGTTGTCAAAATTGATAAATAATTGATAATTATATTGTTATTATGAAACACGCAAGAGAATATAAAGTGGCTGCATTAGCCATCGTTTGTGCTTTTTTAGTGTATTTTGGGATGTATTATTTAAAAGGAGTGAATGTCTTTTCGCCTGTCAAGCACTATGTGGGTGTCTTCGATAATGTCAGTGGATTGCAGGAACAGGCCCCCGTCTATGTGCGTGGCTATAAAGTGGGACAAGTTGATAAAATAACTTACGATTATACTTTGGAAAATGCCTTTACTGTAACTATTTCCATGGACAAGAATATTGCTATTATGGCTCCCAGTGAGATGCGCCTCTTTGACGATGGTATTCTTGGGGGGAAGGCTATTGAGGTCATAGTGCCTGTCGGCAGCACAGACGGACAGACTATTTACGCTGAGGGCGACACTATCGCCACATTTGTTGTGCATGGTTTGTTGGAGACATTGCAGGAGGGTTTTATGGCTAAAGTGGATGACGCTCTTGGCAATTTGGATTCTCTTATTACCAAAGTGAATGACCAAATAGGTAAGGACGAACTCAAAAACACTTTGCAAAACCTGGAGCAAATATCTACCCAACTTAACGTGAGCGCGCGCGATATAAAAGAGGTAACCCATAATAAACTGCCACAAATAATTCAAAATGCTGATACCGTCGTATTTAATGCCAAAGTAGCTTCTCAAAAAATCAAAGATGTGGATCTCCAAGCCACTGTCATGCGTGTAGATAATGTGGTTGATACGCTTCAATCTATCATTTCCACCAAAGAAGGTACCTTGGGTTTATTGCTCAACGACAAAGGTTTATACCAACATATTGACTCTACTGTAGTTTCTGTGGATAGCCTTGTCACTGACTTGAAAGCCAATCCGAAACGGTATGTTCATTTCTCCCTCTTTGGGGCAAAGGATAAGAGTTCCAAGAAGAAAGCGAAATAAATTAATTTAAACTATTTCTAATTAATATAGGCTCTTACTATTTCGTTAAATTTGCCTTTTTCAGTGGGTTAGCATTTTTTGTTTCACGCTTTTTTGTGGAACAAGAGGGCTTATCTTCTGTGAAAATCAATGGATTACATGTTGAAAACTATTGCAATTGATTGGAAATCAGATGTATATGCGTAAGTCATTGTAAATCTCATTGATACAAACAACTATAAATCATCTATCGGGTTCAGATTTGCTCATGTCAAAAAAAAGCAGTACCTTTGCACCGTTTTTCGGACTTTTTGTGCCCGTACTCAAGTAAAAAATTGGAACATAACATCAACATATTATGGAGCCAATGCGCTACCATCTTGCGTGACAATCTCAAGCCGAGTGTGTATAACACTTGGTTCGCGTCGTTGGAGCCGTTAGACTTTAGTAATAATCGTTTGGTGTTGCGGGTTCGTAGTCGTTTTGTGGCGGAATATATCGAGGAAAACTATATTGATCTCTTGGGTAAAGTTATCCATCGCGTTTTTGGTAATGATACATGTTTAGAATATCGTGTCTTGGTGGATTCCACCTCAGGTGCTACCGCCACCTATCCTTCCGATGGAGGAACAGGTTCGTCCGGACGTATTATCGCCAATGAGCCTCTTCCTATGACCAATTGGGATAATCAACTCAACACGTGCTATACTTTCCAAAATTTCATTCAAGGCGAAACCAATAAACTTGCTCGTTCTGCGGGATTGGCCATTGCCAAGGAGCCCGGTAAAACAATCTTCAATCCTTTGTTTGTTTATGGTGGTAGCGGAGTAGGTAAAACCCACTTGGCAAATGCTATCGGAAATCAGATAGCAGCCGAGAATCCCACTTTGCGGGTGCTGTATGTCAATGCGAATACATTTAAACTTCAGTTTCAAGAGGCATTCGGGCAAAATAAAATCCCTGAGTTTTTATTGTTCTACCAAAGTGTTGATGTTCTTATTTTGGACGATATACAATTCTTCTCGGGATTACGGGGAACGCAGGATACGTTCTTTCATATTTTCAACTATCTCCATCAGATGCGTAAGCAACTTATCCTTACATCGGATTGCTCGCCCTTGCAGTTGAAAGATGTGGAGGAGCGCCTATTAACTCGTTTCAAATGGGGTTTACCTATCGAGATTCAGCGTCCCGACTTGCAGTTGCGTAAGCAGATATTAATCGACAAGATGCGTCGTGACGGTATGCAACTCAGCGAGGAGATAGTGGACTATATTGCCCAAAACGCTTGCGATAACATACGTGATATAGAGGGTATCTTGGCTTCGCTCATGGCGTACTCAACCCTCATGAATAACGAGATAGATTTAGATTTGACCAAACAGGTCGTTCAGCGGTTGGTCAGTGTTGTTCCCAAGCAAATACAGATGTCCGATGTGATGGGTGCTGTCTGTGAGCATACCGGTATATCCGAAAAAGCCATCGCTTCCAAATCAAGACAAAGAGAAGTCTTGCAGGCACGCCAGATGTTTATATATTTGGCTAAGAGCCTATCGGATTATTCACTTGTGGATATAGGAAATAAGATGGGACATCGTAGTCACGCTACTATTCTCCACGCCTTGAATACGATAAAGAAACAGTTAGAGTACGACAAGGTGCTGAAGCATGACCTGCAAATGATAGAATACGAGTTAAAGAAATAAAAATGAGTGACTATATTGTATCGGCGCGCAAATACCGTCCTACTACTTTTGAATCGGTGGTTGGGCAGAAAGCATTGACGGAGACCTTACGCAATGCCATTAAGCAGAACCATTTGGCGCATGCCTATCTGTTTTGCGGACCGCGTGGAGTCGGTAAGACTACTTGTGCACGTATCTTTGCCAAAACTATCAACTGCCTACAACCTACGGCAGAGCACGATGCCTGCAATCAATGTGAGAGTTGTGTCGCTTTTAATGAGCAGCGTTCGTTTAATATACATGAACTGGATGCTGCCTCTAATAATTCAGTTGAGGATATTCGTACTTTGATTCAAGAGGTGCGTATTCCTCCTCAAATAGGACAGTATAGTGTCTATATCATCGACGAGGTTCACATGCTTTCACAAGGCGCATTCAATGCTCTTTTGAAAACACTGGAGGAACCGCCTTCGTATGCCATTTTTATTCTTGCCACCACCGAAAAGCATAAAGTATTGCCTACTATTTTAAGTCGTTGTCAGGTGTATGATTTCCAACGAATAACGATTATGGATATCGTTCACCACCTCGAATATGTGGCCCGTACCGAGGGTATTCAGGCGGAGCAGGAAGCCTTGCGTGTTGTGGCGGAGAAAGCAGATGGGGGCATGCGTGATGCCCTCAGTATATTTGACCAGTTAGTCGCTTTCTGTGGCAGTACGGTTACATATAGCCAAACCATCGAGGTGCTCAATGTTTTGGATACGGATTATTATTTCCGTTTGACCGACTATGCACTCACCAACAAGGTCAGCGAAGCTTTGCTGCTCTTTAATGAAATACTCCAAAAAGGCTTTGATGCAGGACATTTTATTATGGGTATTATGCAGCATCTGCGTAATGTCTTAGTGGCAAAAGATCCACAGACAGTGGCTTTATTGGAAACGTCCGAATCTGCCCAACAGCAGTATATTGATTTGGCACACCGTTGTGATTCGCAGTGGTTATTTCGGGCGTTGGACTTATTAAATGCCTTGGATATCAACTTCCGTACGGCTAAGAATAAACGTCTCACGGTTGAATTAGCCCTCGTCAAATGGTGTCAACCTGTTCAGACCGTTCAACCTGCTCAACTTGTTCAACCTGCTAAACCGGCTCAACCTGTTCAACAGGCTCACCCCGTTCAACCTACCACTCTCCCCAGTCTCCATCGTTCCACACGTCAAACCGTAGCGGATGAAAGACCTTCACAGTCCGAGGAGGGGCAGCGCAATACCCCTTTTACATCTGACCTGCTCAACCAAGCGTGGGCAGGTCTGGTTAAGCACTTCCCCAACGAGGGACGCTTAATGGTCATGCTCAACGATTATAAACCCGTTTTGGCGCAGGATAATGCGATTGTCCTTACACTCACCAACCCTTGGCAACAGGAGGAAATAAACAAGCATAGCAAGCGGATAATAGCACTCTTGCGCGATGCTTTGCATAATGACCATATTACTATGCAGGTCAATGTGGAGGAGTACCACAAAGAGCAACAAGCCTATACTTCGCAGGAGAAATATAAACTGCTCATCAGCCAAAATCCTGCTTTGCAGCAAATCAAAGACGCGCTTAATTTGCAATTGGAATAATGTCGGAAGACTTGAAGAAATATTTGCCCACTACACGCAAGGAATTAGATATACGCGGTTGGAACGATGTCGATGTCATTCTTTTCTCGGGTGATGCGTATATCGACCACCCCCAGTTCGGGGCTGCTGTTATTGGGCGTGTTCTTCAGGCGCACGGCTATCGGGTGGCTATCGTACCACAACCTGATTGGCATGGTGATTATCGTGATTTTACCAAACTGGGACGGCCACGGCTTTTCTTTGCCATCACCGCCGGCTCTATGGACTCGATGGTTAACCACTACACTGCCGGTAAACGCCGTCGTTCCGACGATGCTTATACGCCCGACGGAAGAGCCGGTATGCGACCTGACTATTGCACCATCACTTACGCGCGACTGCTTAAACAACTTTTTCCCGATGTACCTGTTGTCATAGGAGGCATAGAAGCCAGTATGCGCCGTTTGGCGCACTATGACTATTGGTCTGACACTTTCATGCCCTCTGTTTTGGTGGATTCACTGGCAGATATACTTATCTATGGTATGGGTGAAAAAGCTATCGTCCAAGTAGCGGATTATATCCAAGCCAACGGCACCCTGCCGCACAACGTACCTCAAACGGCGTTTCGAGACCCTGAATTAGCGATGCAAGACAGTCCCTCTATCCTTCATCTGCATGGTTTCGAGGAAGAAAAGAAGAATAAAACCATCTATGCTGAGGATTTTCGGCTGACCGAAATAGAGTCTAATAAGATACATGCCAAGACGATTGTGCAGGACGATATAGTCGTCAATCCGCCTTTCCCACCCATGACAACCGATGAGTTAGATGCTGTCTATGACCTGCCATTCCAGTATAAACCGCACCCAAAATATAAGGACAAGCAGATTCCTGCATACGAGATGATTCGTTTCTCCGTCTGTCTCCATCGTGGCTGCTTTGGAGGATGCTCTTTCTGCACCATATCAGCCCATCAAGGCAAGCAGATTACTTCGCGCTCCAAAGAGAATATCATCCGCCAAATAACTCTGCTCAAAGACCTGCCTGAATGGAAAGGCTACATCAGTGATTTAGGTGGTCCTTCGGCTAATATGTACGGTATGCACGGCAAGAATACTCACTTATGCGAACAATGTGCTCGTCCCAGTTGCCTGCAACCTAATATATGCACCAACCTGCACCAAAATTTTGCACCTATCTTGGATATCTATCGTTCGGTGGACCGACTGCCTTTTATCAAGAAAGCCTTTGTGGGAAGCGGTATTCGCTATGACCTTATGTCCGAAGCCTACGGACGGCAACTCATCACACGGCATGTTTCCGGACGACTGAAAGTCGCACCCGAACATTGCGCCGATAATGTACTCCAATTGATGCGTAAACCGCAGTGGAAAGAATACTTGCGTTTCCGTGATTTCTTCAATAAAGTCAATCGTGAAGCCGGCATGCATCAGCAACTCATTCCTTATTTTATTTCCTCGCACCCCGGCTGCACCAATCGCGATATGGTGGCTCTCGCCGACGAGACCAGACGAATGAATTATCACCCTGAACAGGTGCAGGATTTCACCCCAACGCCCATGACACTTTCCACGTGCATGTATTACACCGGCATCAACCCTTATACCATGCAACCTATCTATGTCGCCAAGTCAGCACAAGATAAAAAACACCAAAACAGTTTCTTCTTTTGGTGGAAAAAATAACCTTTAGATTATGAAGCAGAAATACCATATTAATCCTGTTACCTTATCCTTGGAACATGTTGAGCAAGGCTTAGGATATTGGTTACGCCGTTCCGGTTTTTATCTTTTGGGAGGTATATGTTTGGGAATAGTGTTCTTTTTCCTTTTTTACCATTTCTTCCCCTCGCCACGTGAACGCCAACTCATTAATCAACGCAATCAGTTGGAGGTTCAACTTGAACTTTTAGACGACCAAGTCAACCAGATGCAAGTCGTTATGGCAGACCTCTCGCAACGCGATGATAATCTCTATCGCGTGCTTCTCGGTGCGGATTCTATTCCTGTCGGCGTTCGGCAGGGTGCCACCAAGAAAATGTCTTACTACGACGACATACGCGATATGACTAATTCCGAACTTGCTGCCAATCTGACGCTCAAAACAGACATTCTGGAAAAAGAACTGTACGTGCAAGCCAAATCATACGATGAGATAATAGACTTGGCTAAGACGCAAGAGATAAAAATGGAAAATATACCTGCCATTCAGCCCGTTTTGAATAAGAACCTCACACGTGTCGCAAGCGGCTATGGTTGGCGTGTGGACCCTGTTTATCATGTCAGACGTTTCCACGAGGGCATGGACTTCACTGCACCAAAAGGAACAGATGTCTTTGCTACAGGGAATGGTAAGGTTGTTTTTGTCGGACATAAACAGGGCTACGGCAACACGGTCATCGTGGATCACGGCTTTGGATACCAGACGCTCTATGCCCACCTGTTCAAATCACTGTGCAGGGTAGGGCAGAAAGTCAAAAGGGCAGATATAATTGCACTCGTCGGTAATACAGGTAAATCAACAGGGCCGCACCTTCACTACGAGGTGCACTACCACGGAAAAGCAATTGACCCCAGAAACTTCTATTTCTACGATCTGACTCCTGAAGAATACGATAAAATGGTACAACTATCCAACAACTTCGGACGTATGTTAGACTAACCGATTTGGGAAATCTTTTCCAACTCTTTCTCTTTTACAACTTTAATCTTGCGTCCGTCTAAACAAATCAGTCCTTCTTGCGCGAACTGGCTCAATGTTCTGATAGCGTTGCTCGTCGTCATGGAACTCATATTGGCAAGGTCTTCGCGACTGATATAAATGGCTATTGTCGCACCGTCGTCCTCCAAACCGTATTTCTGACGAAGCGTCAGCAACGACTCTGCCAATCGTCCGCGTATATGTTTTTGTGTCAGGTTGACGGTGCGAAGTTCTATGATTGCCAAGTCTTTGGCTAATTCGACCATCATCGCGAAACAGAAACGATTGTTCTGCTGAACGACTTTCAGAAAAGCATCACGTCGCACCCTGCACACCACACTATCTTCTACCACACTCGCACATGAGTTGTAACCGTCTCCTGCTATCACGGCTCGATAACCAAAAAACTCATTCGGCTTTAGCATGCGTATAATCTGCGGACGCTGGTCAATACCCTCCTTATAAATACGTATCTTGCCACTCACCAGCATCATCATGTGTGTCGGCTTATCGCCCTCATAGTGGATAACCTCACTCTTGTCAAACGTCACAAACTCCGATTCCATGCGGATATAACTCTTCTCTCCGGGAGTCAATAGATCCCACACAGGATTTAAATCCCACAGCTGAGCATGTTCGCCTGTTATGACTGTCATAAATCGTAATTTATTCGAAAAGGTTTGCAAAAATACACTTTTTTTTGCATATATCCAAATTTTTTTGTACTTTTGCCGTGTAATTTGGAAAAATATGGATATATCTGTTGTTATACCTCTCTTCAATGAGGCTGAATCGCTCCCTAAACTGCACGAGTGGATTGCTCGCGTCATGAACGAAAATAATTTCTCTTACGAGGTCATCTTCGTTAACGATGGCTCCACCGACTCGTCTTGGTCTGTCATCGAAAATCTGCACCGACAATCACCCTTTGTTCATGGTATTTGTTTCCGTCGCAACTATGGTAAATCAGCTGCTCTACACTGCGGTTTCAAGGCTGCACAAGGACAAGTCGTCGTCACAATGGATGCCGATTTGCAAGATAGCCCCGACGAAATACCGGAATTGTATAAAATGATTACCAAAGACGGTTTCGACCTCGTTAGTGGGTGGAAACAAAAACGGTTCGATAATAAAATTACCAAAAACCTGCCGTCTAAACTCTTTAACGCTACTGCACGACAAGTTACCGGTATCCAACTTCATGACATGAACTGCGGACTCAAAGCCTATCGTAACGAAGTTGTCAAGAATATAGAGGTTTTCTCTGAAATGCACCGGTATATACCGTATCTCGCCAAAAATGCAGGATTTAACAAAATAGGGGAAAAAGTCGTCCAGCACCGTAAACGCGAATTTGGGAACTCTAAATTCGGTCTCAACCGTTTCATTAACGGTTACCTTGACCTTATGACTCTTTGGTTCCTTAATAAATTCGGTAAGCAACCTATGCATTTCTTTGGTTTTGTCGGCTCCCTTATGTTCTTCATCGGTTTTATTGCCGTCATTGTTGTTGCCGGGATGAAACTGCACGCCCTTAACCACGGCATTCATGCTATGCTGCTCGGTACGAATCCTTATTTCCATATAGCCATCCTTATGATGATTCTTGGCTGTATGCTTTTCCTTGCCGGTTTCCTCGGTGAACTCATCATTCGCAACTCCCAATCCCGCAACGATTACTTAATTAAGGAAACATTTTAAAATCCCCTAAACTCTAAACTCTAAACTGCCGCCCCTCACTGAGGGGGTCGGGGGAGTCAAGGGGTCGGGGGGGGCCTATGTTAAGCAAGGGTGAACGAAGGGTGAACGAATGGTGAAGCAACCCCTATTTAGCCCATTTAGGATTGTTTTTGCACTATTGAATTACGCTCCGTTCACGTTTCTCACCCTTCGTTCAAAACAAACTTTTGCATATATCGATAAAAAATCTCAAAAAGTTTTGCTTGTTTGAGATTTTTTTTGTAACTTTGCAACGCAAATCACGCTGGAGGGATTATGTCATATCTTTTTAGCGGGGTTGGCAGACATAATAAAAGCGTTTACTGACGCTTGTTCTTGGTAATCGAAATCTAGCAGTTTCACATGTGATCAAGAATAAGACAAAGGTAGATGCTCATGGGGAATATCCCCTAATTGGTTATACCGTTTTGGTATGCCTTTTAGTTCGTATATTCCGGCGTGAGATTCTGCATTGTCATTCTATCACATAGGTTTTGCTAGAACCTCGATTACGGAATGACAAAGGTAAGGATTCCACGCTTTTTTATTGTACCACGCTTGGCGGAATTCACAAGCAAAAAAGTTGTGCCCGACACGAATGAAGGGAGAAAATATGAAAACAAAACTTATATTTTTATTACCAATGCTTGCAGTATTATTTGCAGCGTGTGAGAAGAATCCTAACAACACATCCAAGACAAATACTACAGAGGATGGAGGAAAGAACACGTTAGAGAAGGTGGTAACTGTCTCTGCTACAGATGTTACAACAAATAGTGCGTTATTGACAGGGCAGTTAGGTGTAGAAATAACTGACTACGAGTCAATTGGGTTCGGTATGTTGATTTCCATAAAGGAATCTGATGTATCGTCTTACGAGGGCAAGACGTTGGTAGGCGACAAATTGGTAGGTCAGACTTTTTCGATTGCCGCCAATGGCTTGTCCGCAGAAACTACGTACTATTATCGTGCTTATTTGGTGCTTAATAATATGCAGTACGAGTATGGTGCTGTGAAGAGTTTCAAGACTGAGAAATCGTCAGGAGGCGGAGGAATTGGAGGCAATCATCAGTATGTTGATTTAGGTTTGCCCAGCGGTATCAAGTGGGCGACCTGCAACGTGGGAGCATCTAAATCGGAGGAGTGCGGTGATTATTTTGCTTGGGGAGAAACAAGTCCCAAAACCACGTATGATTGGAGTACATATAAGTGGTGCTACGGCAATTTTTACACTATGATAAAGTATTGTACGAGCAGTTCTGATGGTACAGTGGATAACAAGACCGTTCTTAACCTCGCAGACGATGCAGCTCATGTTAATTGGGGTGGGAATTGGCGCATGCCGACCAAGGCAGAACAAGACGAATTAAGAAAGAACTGTACTTGGACATGGACTACGCAAAACGGAATAAAAGGTTACCATGTGAAGGGGAAAAACGGCAATTCAATCTTTTTGCCCGCTTCAGGCTCCTTTAAGAATTCGTCGCTCGACAATGTCGGTTCCTACGGCGGCTATTGGTCCTCTTCGCTCGATGAGGACTACTCATACTACGCGGACTGTCTCTACATCCATATGTTGGAAATCGTGGATTGGAGTTACTACAATCGTTGCTATGGACAGTCTGTGCGTCCGGTCTGCCCATAATCAGAACTTAAAATTCATTACACTTATTAAAAAAAATAATTATCTATGACAACATTAACGATTTCGTTTATGACAAAAGAAAATCCTGTGAGAACTGTATCATTTGTTTCTAAATACGAATTTACAAATCTTGCAAAGGGAAAAAGCAATGAAGAATTTATACAAAATGGGGAAGCACATTTTATTGCAGAAGCCATTTGGGGAGCAATAACCACGCAATATCCTTCTTTGCAAGTTGATAAAAGTTCGGTGCGATGCATCTATAAAGCAGATAATGGTGTTGAAATTGAATTATCTGATCAGGTTATAAATGCTTAGCCTTTCTAGAGTGTAGTCAATTATATAAATCAATAAATGGAGACGCTTTCTGCCAAATAATAAAATGGAAGCAAAACTAAAACAATAATTTATGAAAACAAAACTTTT
>JAKSMY010000036.1 GCA_024400275.1 Paludibacteraceae bacterium
AACAAATGCCGCCGAGACGGTACATAAGCGGTGAATCGCATTGGTATATGGGGAGGCAATACTTGTTGCGGGTAACTCGTTCTGACCACAATGCCGTTCTATATCAGGGGCGCACTATCGAAATCATGCACCGCCCACAATCCTCCCCGAAGAAACTGATGCAAGACTGGTATAGAAGTCGTGCCAATGTTAAATATACCGAACTGATGGCTCCTATTGCTGCACGCTTTGCACGTTATGGCGTACAACCGTCCGGAATAGCCATACAGGAAATGACCACACGCTGGGGCAGTTGTACACGACAGGGAAAAATCATTCTCAATCTCGAACTTATCAAAGCCCCGCGCCCGTGTATAGAATATGTGATTACACACGAGTTGTGCCACTTGGTACATGCTAACCATACACTTGCTTTTTACCGGTTACTGGAACAGGAAATGCCGGATTGGAAACGTTGGAAGCGTAAACTGGACGCATATATGTTTGGTAATTAAGTCCATTCGAATTTTTATTAAAATAGCAATAAAAAGCGAGTTTTTCTTGCTTATGTGAAAAATTTTTAGTACCTTTGCAACCGCAAAGGTTGCATAATTTCAATAACAAACGATATGAAACAGATTATTCCGATTGTTTTATTTTTGGCGGTTATTGTGAGTGGATGCTCCAATGATGCGACAACTGTATTACGAAATGTGGAGGTTATTCAGCCCTCCAGTCTTTCTAACACCCAGCAATATGTCTATTTCGGTAAAGTACAGGACCGCAGTGAGGTGAGTCTTGCCTTTAAGGTTGCCGGTCAGATAAAGCAGATAGCCGTCAAAGAAGGCGAAACAGTGCAAAAAGGTCAACTGTTGGCACAATTGGACGATAAAGACTATGTGCTGCAACACCGCGTGAACGTGGCCCGCTATGAGCAGTTCAAAAACGAGTTTGCCCGCATTCAAACGCTTTATGAGCGCAAAGCCGTTTCTGCCAATGACTACGAGAAAGCCCAAGCCGGCTTAAAGCAGTTGGAGGTGGCACTGGAAGGCGGCGAACGCCAGATTGAATATACATGCTTAGTCGCCCCCGAAGACGGACTGGTTACAACAGTTAACGGCAGAGAATCCCAGTTGGTAGATGCAGGAACACCAATCATGACCTTTATGAATAAAGGGGAAATGCAAGTGCTAACGGATATACCGTATGAGCAGCAGGAGCGATTGTTACACGCTCTGCGTATTACAGGAAATAATCAATATAATTTGAGTTTAAGTTCCATTGTACCCAAAACGGATAATAATCAACTATGCCAAGTACGTTTGGTCTTCAATCAACCCACTACGAATGTTCTTCCCGGCATGAATATGACCATTCACGTAGAAGTGGAAAATCCGCAAAAAGGCGGTTTGACGCTACCTATTCATACGCTATTTGACAATAACGGTCAGCAGTGCGTCTGGGTGCTTCAACCGGACAGTACGGTTCGGTCAGTACCGGTTAAAGTGGCTTTTACCAACGACGGTAAAGCAGAGATATTGGAAGGTTTGCAAGGTAATGAACAGGTTGTTAAAGCCGGTGTAAACCATTTGGTAGAGGGCGAACATGTACGCGTACTATAGAGAGTTGATATGAAACGGTTTATTTTATATTTTGTAGAACACAGGGTTTTGTTCTGGTCGTTGATGGCTATTCTGGCGGCAGCCGGCGTGGGGTGCTTTGTACTGATGCCTAAATTGGAAGACCCTGCTACCGAGTTGCACATGGCCACGGTCATCGTTCCGTACCCGGGTGCTACGGCGCAAGAGGTAGAGAATGAGGTAGCCAAACCGCTTGAGAAAACGCTTTATTCCTTGCCCAACGTCAAGAGCATAACGACTACGTGCAAACAGGATATGGTTTCCGTGCTGTTGGAATTTAGCGAATCGCTGACGGGCGAAGAGGTAGAAAAGCATTTTGACCTGTTGCGTCGCCGTATGCACGATATGAAAGGCGAGTTTCCGAACGGGACGTATGAGCCTATCATCATGGACGATATGACCGATGTGTACGGCATCATGTTGGCAATGACGGGCGACGGGTACGACTATGAGGAATTGCTGCAATATGCCAAATATGTACGCGATGAACTGCTGCATGTAAAAGGAATAAAACGTATTCATATTGCCGGAATAAGACCCCGCCAGATAGATATTACTCTTTCCCGTGAGCGTTTGGCGGCGAATGGCTTATTGCCAACCCAACTGATGGTTGCTCTTCAAAACATCGGCAAACCTTGTCCTGCCGGTCATTTGCAAGCCGAGAGTGACCATCTGATGTTGCAGGTTGAAAAAGCCGGTACAACCATCGACGAGGTAAAAGAAGTGATGATAAGTTCTTCCGATGGTCGTCTTGTCCGGTTAGACGATGTGGTAGATGATATATCGTTTGGCTTTGCCGATCCGCAGACGTACGGTTATTTCGTGAACGGCGAACCTGCTTTGGCTATTTGTGTGAGCATGGAAGCGTCTGCCGTTGTACCTAATGTGGGAAGGCGTGTAGATAAAGCGTTGCAAGAGATAACGGCTGATTTTCCTGTCGGGGTAGATATACGCAAGGTCTATTTCCAGCCGGATATGGTTTCCGACTCTATTCGCAGTTTTATGCTGAATTTGGTGGAGAGCATATTGATAGTGCTGGTTGTGCTGGCGATTTTTATGGGTTGGCGTAGTGGCGTGATTATCGGTATGGGGCTGTTCCTGACCATCTGCGGTTCTTTTGTCGTGCTGATGATATGGGGAGTTACTTTGCAGCGGATATCCTTAGGTGCATTTATCGTAGCGATGGGAATGTTGGTGGATAATGCGGTGGTTATTATGGACGGCATTGTGGTAGACAGGGCGAGAGGTTTGAGCCGTGAACAATATCTAACGCGTATCGCCCGTCAGACGGCTATGCCCCTTTTGGGTGCCACCTTGATTGCCGTTTTGGCTTTCTTGGGAATCGTGCTGAGCAAAGGACTGGCGAGCGAATATGCAGCGGATCTATTCCGCGTGATGGCAGTTAGTTTGTTATTCAGTTGGGTTCTTGCCATGATACAAATTCCTGCCTGTGCAGACCAATGGATGAGCAAATTGCCGGAAGAACAGAAACAATCCACTTCCACCCAGATAACCGAGCGTATTCATAATTGGATTCGCCGTGTATTGGCTGTTTTGATAGGTCATAAGAAATGGTCTTTTGTCTCCGCAATAATTATTTTGGCTCTTTCGGTTTGGGGCTTTATGCAGATTAAGGTGCTTTTCTTCCCCGATTTTGAGTATAATCAGGTTATCGTCGAATGTTTTTGGCCGGAGCAGACTTCTTCCAATGCTGTTCGAGATAATTTATTGGAGATGACCAAGACGGCCCGTCAAGTTCCGGGAGTCACTTCCTGTGCAGCCAGTCAGGGTGCTGCTCCTGCCCATTATTGCCTGGTCCGCCCGATGACAGCCGGAGGTAGTTGTTACGGCGAATTGATGGTCGATTTTACCGATTATCAGTCTTTATGCAGAGAATTGCCCAAGTTAAAGTCCCAATTACGCAGTACTTATCCGGACGCGTATATACGCTTCAAAAAATATAATTTTTCTATAGCAACGTCTCATCTGATAGAGGTTGAGTTTTCGGGTCCGGATCCAGCCGTATTGCGTGCTCTGGCAGACACGGCTGCCCAGATTATGCGGCAAAGCAAGTATATAGACAGTTATTCGGTTCAGAACAACTGGGCATCAAAAGGTCAACATCTGGTAGTAGATTACAATGAGCGTAATGCAGCGGCAGCACACATAACAAGAGGCGATGTGGCAAATGCTTTGTCTGCGGCTACTACGGGGCTTCCAATCGGCCGTTATACTTCGAATGACGAACAACAACTGATTTATCTGCACGTACGTAATACCGACGGCTCTCAGATAGAGGATTTGACCACGATTCCTGTTTGGTCCACGTTGAATATCCGTCCTGACGATGTTTCCATGACGGCTCTGATGGCGGGCGGCGCGACTAACTGGAGCGAACGGTTCCTGCGTTGTGTACCGTTGTCGGCAGTGTCGGACAGCATACGAATCGTCAGTGACGAAGACAAGATTATCCGTCACGACGGCCGGTGTGCCATAGAGGTTGAGGCAGATGTAAACATGGATGTGGCAGACGCTTCGCCGGATAAGGCTATTCGCTCGGTTCAGCATGAGATAGAGAATATCCCCCTGCCGGCAGGCTACCATTTCAGATGGATGGGAGACAAGGGCACAACATTGGAAATCGTAAAAGATATTTTGTTACGTACATTGGTCGGTGTGGCACTGATGATTATCGTGCTGTTGCTCTTGTTCCACTCTTGGAAGAAAATCGGCATTATGTTAGTGTGCGTTCCATTCTGTATTGTAGGTGTTACGCCGGCATTGTGGCTGAGTGGCAATTCATTCACGTTTATGGCTCTCCTGGGTATCTTCGGCTTGTTAGGCATGATGTTGAAGAACACCGTGGTGCTGATGGACGAAATCAATTTCCAATTGAGTAAGGGTGTCGTTCCGTTCAAGGCTGTGATAGAGGCGACGGTTAACCGTACCCGTCCTGTGCTGATGGCCTCTATTACGACTATCGTGGGTGTCGTACCGCTGGTGAATGACCCTATGTATGGTCCGATGGCTGTTAGTATAATGGGTGGTCTGCTGATAGGAACAATGGTGACGCTGTTGCTGATGCCGCTGACTTATTCAGCCGTTTATCATATAAAAAAGGAGGATTGATTATGAAGAGAGGTGTATTGATTGTGTGCAGCCTAATGGCATCTTTCATGTATGCGACGGCAGCGGATACATTATCGCTCAGTTTTGACAGTTGCCGTCAAATAGCATTGAAATGCTCCAACAAGATACGTAAGGCAGATAATAATGTATCTTCCGCCGATTGGCAACGCTCCGAGGTGATGTCCAAGTTCTTTCCCAGTGCCAAAGCGGTGGGGAGCGTGGTCTGGACCCCGCAAATAGACATGATGGAGATGGAAGTTATGCAGATTCCGATTGCTCTTTCGATGCAGATGAAAGGCATGTATATAGCAGGATTGATGGTGTCTCAACCATTGTTTGCCGGAGGTCAGATAGCGAATGGCTATCGATTGAGCAAAGTAGGGTTGGAGGCAGCCAAAGAACAAGCCGCCATGGAGCGTGCCAATATAGTGGCAGAAGTGGCGCAGGCTTATTATGCTTACGTGGCGGTGAGAAGTAAACAGACGATGCTGAATGATTATGCCATTCAGTTAGATACGCTGATGTCGCAAGTCGGTTCGTCCGTGGAAGTAGGCATGAGTACCGATGCCGAACGTTTGCGCGTGGAGACGGCACAACGTCAGTTGGCTTATCAGCAAAAACGAGTGAAGACCGGTGTGGAACTTTGCCGCATGGCACTGACCAATATACTGAATATGAACTACGATTCCGTGTTTATTGTTCCTGAGAATGTGCATTTTGAGATACTTCAATCCCCACCTTCGCGTTTGGAACAGCGTCCGGAGAACCGTTTGTTGGCACTTCAAGTCAAGGCAGCCAAAATACAAAAGCAACTGACGATAGGCAAATATCTGCCCACGATAGGGCTTTCGGCAGCATATACATGGTTCGGAAATATGAATATAAACGGTACAATGACCACGCAGATGGGTGCTATGCCCATAGAGCAAACAATGAAGATGAAAATACCAGCCGTTATGTTGTCTGTTTCTGTTCCGTTAACCGATTGGGCAGGTGGAGCGTATGCCATCAAACGAGCCAAGGCAGACGTGAGCAATGCCGAATTGGACAGGGATTATAACCAACGAATGCTCCAATTGGAGATGCGTCGTGCCATACTTAATTTGACCGATGGTGAAGATTTGGTGAAAGCATCTGCTTTAGCGTTGGAGTCAGCCACAGAGGCTTTGCGCGTGGTGCGAGACCGTTATGAGGTCGGGTTAAGTCCGTTGAGTGATTTGCTGGCGGCTCAAACGGATTGGCAAAAAGCCGAAAGTGACTACATAGAGGCGCAAACGCAATACCGTATAAACGAGATTGAATACTTAAGAACCTCAGGAAACTTGTAGTTCCTGAGGCTCTTTTTTGTAGTTCTAACAACGTCTATTTCATTTCAGACTGAAAGCAATCGGTATGGCAAATTTGCTACTGATAGGCTCTCCGTCTTTGGTAGCAGGTTCCATCTTTGTGATCAGATTGGCGATTCGCATCGCTTCCTTGTCCATATCCGCATAGCCGGCAGATTGGAGCATACGTCGGTTGCTGACTTGTCCATTCTCGTCCACTACCATGCCGATTACAGCCGTACCATGGGCATGTTGAATGGTGTATGATGGAGGATATTGCAGGTTTTTAGCAAGGAATTTCTTTAGTCCGTCCATGCCCCCGATGAAAGAAGCCGTAGTTTCGTACGGTACATATTCCGTTTCGGTGCCATCTTGTGCATAGCAATGCCCGGTGGCTTTACGTTCACCGTTTTCCATGTGAACCTGTTCCGTGCGGCGCATCTTCCCGTTTTCGTAGTATTGCGTCAGCGTGTAATTGTCTTTGTCTGTATAGACGCGGCATAGGCTGACTTGACCATTGGGGTAGAGTGCCTCGAAACGAATACGCTCACCGTCTTTGTTGTATTCCGTACGACTTTCCAATTCTTCGTCTTCGTTGAAATACTCTTGAATACCAATCATCTGGAACTCTTTGGGCGAGAATTTGGCAAAGCGATTAACGCTTTCCAATTGTTCGCTTTCAATATCGTACACACGCAGAACAATAGGGTCTTTTGTCTGTTCTACTACGGCTACCTTACGAGCCTGGTCCGGTTCGCAGATATGCCATTTGTTAATAAACACGGAATCACCTACATGCAAAGTGAAAGCCGCCAATAATACAGCAGTAATCATAATAAATATGTGTTAATTAAACAATTTTAGCAGGAATCAGTTTCTCGCGAATATTGATATATATGGTTGTTTCTTTGGCAGCAAAGGCTTTTTGCACATATCCCATGCCGATACCTATTTTGGTGGTGGGCAGCATGATGCCGGATGTTACGTTACCAATCACGTTGCCTTCGGCATCGCAGATGGGGTAGCCGTTACGCGGAATGGCACGCTCTTGCATCTCGAAATGAACAAGTTTGCGTGTGACACCTTCCGCTTTTTGTTTCAGTAGGTATTCTTTATCGATAAAGTCCTTGGCATCAAATTTGGTAATCCACCCCAAGCCGGCTTCAAGCGGCGATGTGGTATCGTCGATGTCATGTCCGTAGAGGCAGTACCATTTTTCCAAACGCAAACTATCGCGTGCGCCCAATCCGATAGGTGCCAAGCCAAATTCTTTGCCAACTTCAAAGAGGGCGTTCCATATCTGCTGACCGTCTTCTTTCTTGAAATACAGTTCAAATCCGCCGGCACCGGTATAGCCCGTATTACTTAACAAAACACCCTGTACGCCTGCGAATGACCACTCGCGGAAAGAATAATAAGGAATCGCGCTCAAATCGGCATCGGTCAGACGTTGCAATAACTCAACGGCTTTAGGACCTTGCACAGCAAGTTGACCATATTTATCCGAGGCGTTTTCCAAAAAGACCGCTTCGCTGTTAGACGTTAGACCGCTTCGCTGTAAGAAGTCCGATAGGCAAGTGTTCACCCACGCCCAATCTTTGTCTATATTGCCGGCATTAACCACTAACAGGTATTTGGTTGTAGAGTATTTATACACAATCAGGTCATCTACAATACCGCCTTTGCCGTTGGGGAAGCAAGTGTATTGTGCCTTGCCCGCATCCAGTTTGGACACGTCGTTGGTGGTGATATACTGTAGGAGATCAAGGGCTTTGTCACCTTTTACCCAAAACTCGCCCATGTGGCTTACATCAAACACACCGACACCTTCGCGAACGATACGGTGTTCTTCCTGAATACCGGTGGGGTATTGGATAGGCATATTAAATCCGGCAAACTCTGCCATTTTTGCACCCAACGCGATGTGGGTGTCTGTAAAAGGAGTTGTTTTTAACATAGTGTTAGTATATTTAGAATAACTTGTGTTGCTTTTTCCATGGAAGGGACAGGCAGGTACTCAAAACGGGAGTGGAAGTTCTCTCCACCGGCGAATAGGTTGGGGCAGGGCAGACCCATAAAGGACAATCGGGCACCGTCTGTGCCACCCCGGATAGGTTGTACTTTGGGGGTTATGTTGGCTTGTTGCATAGCGTTCATCGCCAAATCGATGATGTGCATACACGGTTCTATTTTCTCGCGCATATTGTAGTATTGGTCATTCATCTGAATATCCACTGTACCTTCTCCGTACTCGGCATTGAGGGTTTGCACGATAGTTTGTGCCATCATTTTGCGTGCTTTGAAATGGTCTTTGTCGTGGTCTCTAATGATGTAGTGCAATTGTGCCTTCTCTACGTCGCCTGAGAAATGGACCAAATGGAAGAAACCCTCGTACCCTTGTGTTTGTGATGGTGTCTCCGTTTCGGGAAGCATGGACATAAACCGGTTAGCGATAAGCAGAGCGTTTTTCATTTTCTGATAGCCGTAACCCGGGTGAACGCCAATGCCGTGAATAGTTACCTTCAAATCGGCAGCGTTGAAGTTCTCATATTCGAGTTCGCCAATGGCACCGCCGTCCATTGTGTATGCCCAGTCGGCGGCAAAGCGTTGTACGTCAAAGAAGTCGGCTCCACGACCTATTTCTTCGTCCGGCGTAAAAGCAATGCGAACGGTGCCGTGTTGTACGTTAGGGTGTTGTACCAAATACTCTACGGCGGACATGATTTCAGCCACGCCGGCTTTATCGTCTGCGCCTAATAGGGTAGTGCCGTCGGTTACGATTATGTCCTGCCCGATATAGTTACGTATTTCGGGGTAGTGAGCCACGTGCAGTATTATGTTCTGTTCGGCGTTCAGTACAATATCTTTGCCATCGTAGCCGGTTACGATACGGGGGTGTATATCTTTTCCCGAAGCGTCCGGAGCAGTGTCCATGTGAGCAATAAAACCGATAGTCGGTTTGCCTTCCACATTGGCGGGCAGAGATGCCATAACATAGCCTTTGTCATCTACTGAGGCATCGGTCAAGCCTAACTCTTGCAGTTCTTTCACCAGCAAGCGCGCCAAATCCAACTGCCTTTTGGACGATGGATTGGTATCGCTTTGGTCGTCCGAAGTGGTCCAGACGGACACATAGTTCAAAAATCGTTCTGTAATAGACATATATTATGGATTAACTAAATTCATCTTATCTTTCTCTCCACGAAGGAAATAAAGGATATTGTCGGTCACATTTTCGCACATGACAAGTCGGTCTTCCATCGTTCCTGTACCAACGTGTGGCGACAAAACGACATTATCCATGGTTAGCAATTCCGGACTGACATCGGGTTCATGTTCATAAACATCCATAGCGGCACCGGCTATCTCGCCATTGTGAAGAGCTTGAACAAGGGCATGCTCATCCACGTGCGCTCCACGTGCGGTATTGACAAGGTAGGCTGACGGCTTCATCGTACGGAGTTCTTTTTCACCAATCAGATGATGCACTTCGGGGTAGTAGGGCAGGTTGAGTGAGACAAAATCAGCCGTTGTCAGCAGTTCTTCCATAGAAACGTATTTCACGGACAGCCCCTCGTCTAATTTATGACGGTTATGATAGATGACGTTCATGCCGGATGCCAGAGCCCTGCGAGCCAGAGCGTGTCCGATTCGTCCCATTCCGATAATACCCAGTGTTTTGCCAAAAAGGGAATGACCGAGGTTATTCATCACTCCGAACGGCTCGGCGGTGCGGTTGCGTATGCGCCGATCCAATTCAGCCGTACGCCGCGCCACGGCATGCATGAGCGAAAAAGCCAATTCGGCAGTCGGCTCTATGACCGGATCAGGGGTGTTAGTGACGTATATCCCCCGTTGGCGACATATCTCTAAATCGATGTTATTGAATCCGGCACCAAAGTTCGCCACCAATTTCAGTCGGGGCATACTGTCCAGCAATTCCTTGTGAACGGGATAGTCAAAAGTAGAAACCAGTACTTCCGCGTGTGTCTTATCGGCATCGATAGGCAACAGCTCATGTCCTTTGAGCCGACTAAATCCCTCTTGGGGTAATGTGGTAGTAAATGCGATTTGCATATCCGACTACAAAGGTACGAAAAAAAATTTATATACAAAAATTTTACAGGGTAAAAAAATATAGTTGTTGTTTTTTGTCCGTAAAATTTGCGTATATGCCAAAAAATGTGTATCTTTGCAACCTAATTTGGTATAAAAGCGAAATTTACATATACTTATGAAAAAACTTTGCATCAAAACGAGTTTGGCTTCCTATACATTGGAAGAATTGAGCGAGAGTGATCGTGCTTTGATTCTTGAAGCGAAGGAAATGACAAAGAAGTCCTATAGCCCGTATTCCCATTTTCAGGTCGGTGCTGCTGCCTTGCTGGCAGATGGAACAATAATCAAAGGCAGTAACCAGGAAAACGCAGCCTATCCGAGTGGACTATGCGCCGAGCGTACAACTCTCTTTGCCGCTAATGCCAATTATCCGAACGTGCCTGTTGTCGCTTTGGCTATCGCTTGTTTCACACAAGGTCATTTTACTGCCAATCCGGGTACTCCATGCGGTTCATGCAGGCAAGTTATGCTGGAAACGGAACACCGGTTTAATACCCCTATGCGCGTGCTGCTGTACGGTGAAAACGAGATATATGTATTTGAGAAAGCAGCCGATTTATTGCCGTTTGGCTTCTTTGCGGAAGACTTGAAGGGGAATTGAGAACGGAGAAATGAGAATTGAGAGGTGAAGAAGCTTGATATATATATGCTTCGCAACTTTCTGGGGTTGTTTGTGCTGACCTTTATGATATGTTGCTTTATTCTGCTCATGCAGTTCCTGTGGATGCATGTTAATGACTTGGTTGGCAAAGGTGTGGAAGTGCCGGTGCTGATGGAGTTTTTCATCTATTCGATTGTCAGCGTGGTTCCGTTAGCCCTTCCGTTGGCTATCCTGCTGGCAAGCCTGATGACGTTTGGAAACTTGGGAGAGAAATTTGAATTAACGGCAATGAAGAGTGCCGGCGTGAGTTTATTCCGTATAATGCGGCCACTGACTATTTTTATAGGCTTGGTGGCAGTGGGGGCATTTTTCTTTTCCAACTATATGTTGCCTGCCTCGCAGTCCAAGTTATGGGCACTTATTTTCTCGCTCCGCCAGAAAAGTCCCGAATTGGATATACCCGTAGCCGAATTTTATGACGGGGTGCACGGGTATAATCTCTATGTACGCAAGAAGAACACGCGTACGGGCTTGATGGAGGGTATGATGATTTATGACTATACCAACGGATTTGAGAATGCCAGCGTCACGGTTGCGGACTCGGGAAGGGTGTTCTTTACCCAGGATAATCGCTATTTATTGTTGCGTTTGTATAGCGGGGAAAGTTTTGAGAACTTGGACCAGCAACAACAGCGTGCCACAGGCACGCAACAGAACGTGCCGTATCGCCGTGAGATGTTCCGTGAAAAACAACTCTTGATTGATTTCAATACTGAACTGAACCGCTATGACGAATCGGTGTTGCAGGACCAGCACGTCAGTAAGAATGTACGCCAGTTGGTTCATTCCATCGACTCGGTCAGCGTGTTGCATGACGAGCGTGCCCGAGAGCAAGGTTCGGAGATGGTCAGCCGTCACTATTTTGGACGTGAGCGAATGGCAAATAGGGATTTAGGGGACACCATCGCCCCTGCTCTCGTTTCTGAATATAGTCTTGATTCGTTAAAAGCATCGCTGAATGAAGAGCAGATGAGACGGGCTTTGGCTGTGGCTGTAGATAGGGCACAGTCGCAAAAAGACCAAGTGGCGTATAACTCAGCTATGCTGAATGATTATGGCAGTTATCTGCGTCACCACCAGATTGAATTGCAGAGACGATACACATTAAGTTTTGCCTGCCTGATATTTTTCTTTATCGGTGCGCCGTTGGGAGCCATTATCCGCAAAGGCGGTTTGGGAGCACCTATCGTGATAAGCGTCATTATGTTTATTATCTATTATATTATCGATAATACAGGTTATAAGATGGCACGCGAAGGTTTGTGGCCCGTATGGCAAGGTATGTGGCTCAGTTCTGCCGTGTTGCTGCCGATAGGCATTTTTCTATCCTACAAGGCAGCCACCGATTCCGGCATTTTCAACCCTGAAGTCTGGGTAAAAATTTATGAGCGTATGGTGCAAAAGATAAAAGTACGATGGACAAAATTGAAGAAGCATTAGAGGAATTTAAAAATGGGCAGTTCGTTATCGTTGTTGATGACGAAGACCGTGAGAATGAAGGCGATTTTATTATTGCAGCAGAGAAAATAACACCCGAAAAAGTTAATTTTATGTTGCAACACGGGCGGGGTGTTCTTTGTGCTCCGCTACCTGAAAACCGTTGTGCTGAACTGGGACTTATTCACCAAGTGGCAAATAATACCAGTATGTTGGGCACACCTTTTACGGTGACCGTTGATAAGTTAGAGGGTTGTACCACCGGCGTTAGTACCCACGACCGTGCAGCCACTATCTTGGCATTGAGTGACCCTAATTCTACTTCGGATACGTTTGGCCGTCCGGGACATATCAATCCGTTGTATGCCAAGCCGCGTGGCGTTTTGGAGAGGGCAGGACATACCGAGGCAGCTATTGATTTATGCCGCTGTGCAGGTATGCGACCGGCTGCCGCCTTGATTGAGATAATGAACGAAGACGGTACGATGGCACGTCTGCCACAGTTGGAACAGGTAGCCCAAAAATATGGATTCAAACTGATTTCGATTAAGGACCTGATTGCCTACCGAATGGCACAAACGACTCCGTGTAAAAGTCCTGATATGAGTATAGGATTAGTTAAGGATGAGAGAACGATGGATTCGGTCTTGGTGGAGCGTGGTGAGACGGTTTTTCTGCCGACGGAATATGGTGAGTTCTCCCTGACGCCTTTCCGTGATTTGACCACAGGATTGGAACATGTAGCCTTGACGAAAGGCGAATGGAAAAAAGACGAGCCTGTTCTCTGCCGTGTCCATTCCAGTTGCGCCACGGGCGATATATTTGGTTCACGCAAGTGCGAGTGCGGAGAACAACTGCACCGAGCCATGCAGATGATTGAGAAAGAGGGAAAAGGAATCTTGATTTACATGAACCAAGAGGGTAGAGGAATAGGCCTTATGAATAAAATACGCGCGTATAAGTTGCAGGAGCAGGGCGATGATACAGTGGAAGCAAATATACATCTGGGTTTCAAACCCGACGAACGCGACTATGGAGTAGGGGCAGAAATACTCCGTCAAATGGGAGCGCATAAGCTCCGATTGATGACCAATAATCCTAAGAAAAGAGTCGGGCTGGAAAGTTATGGCATAGAAATTGTAGATAACATAGCAATAGAGGTGGCGCCTAACCCCTACAACCTTCGTTATATGAGAACGAAGAAGGAAAAAATGAACCACGAATTAAAATTAGTGTAATCATGAAAACTTGGACTATGTTGGCGGCTATGTTGCTGTTGGGCGGAATGGCCGTAACGCGGGCAGACGATAAAGTCACCGTAGAAGCTACAAACGAAGACATAAGTGAGAGTCTGGACCTAAAAGCCGTGGCTAACCTGTTCGGCGAAGTAAAAGACCTGAAAGAATTTGAGGAAAAACTGAACGCCGAAGATACTCACTTGAGTAACTTGGATTTGAACGGAGACGGCTCTGTGGATTATCTCCGCGTGGTAGAAACCAAAGATGGCGACAACCATTTGGTACTGATACAAGCCGTGTTGGCTAAAGATGTTTTCCAAGATGTGGCATCTATTTATGTGGAGCACAAGGGAAACAAGGAAGTAACGGTACAAGTGGTAGGTGACGAGTATATATATGGTACCAACTACGTTATCGAACCAGTATATATCTATAGACCTGTTATTTACGATTGGTTTTGGGGACCGGCTTGGGTTTGTTGGACATCGCCTTGGTATTGGGGTTATTGGCCGGGTTGGTACACGCCTTATCCCTGTTGGGCATATCGTGACTACCATGTACATATCCATGTTTATCACCACGACCACCCTCGTTGCTCCTACCGATACGCCAAGGAGCCAAGCGTGAGGATCAGCTCAATGCGTGGCAGCAGTGGACGTTCCGACTTTGCGAGGGCTAATGCAGATCGTTCTTTCAGTTCTCGGACAGGTATGACTAACGCACGTGATTTAAGTGCCACAAGGGCGGCTTCTGCTCGCAGTGGCGTAGCTTCTTCCGGCAGAAGTACAACAGCATCGTCCGGACGTAGCGCAGCGGTTACTTCTTCAGAACGCAGCGTATCAAGCAACACGTCATCATCGTCTCGCAGTGCAGCCACTTTCGGAAGTCGTAATGTAAGTGCTACTCGGTCTTCCTCAACACCGGCATCTACGGCATCTTCACGAAGTGCGGTAAGTACAACGAGTTCGACTCGCAGCAGCAGTGCAACACCGTCGTCCTCTCGTAGTTCGTACAGCACATCTGCCACTCCTGTAACAAGAAATTCATATAGTGGAACAACTTCGTCCACACGTAGCACCTATAGTGGAAGTTCCACACCTTCGTCTTCGCGCAGCGTGTATGGCGGAAGTTCGGCTTCTTCGGCTCGCAGTTCGTATTCCGGTAGTGGATACAGTGGCAGCAGTCGCAGCAGTTACAGTGGAGGAGGCTATAGCGGAGGTGGACGCAGTAGTGCAGGATTTAGCGGTGGTTCCAGTAGCCGTGGTGGTGGAGGTTACTCCGGCGGCAGTGGCCGACGCTAAGATGCTTAATATAAGAAATGAAAGTTGCTGATTTCGTAAGTCAGCAACTTTTTTTATATTGTAGGAAGTAAAATGTAAAAAAAATTACATATTTCTTGTGTATTTCAAAATTTATTTGTAATTTTGCAACTGATTTCACGCTGGTATGGGATTATGTCTTATAGACAGGGTGGAGTTGACATAATAAAATGGCGTTTATTGACGCTTGTTTTGGATTTCTGAAAATCTAGCAGTTTGACGACCACAAAACAAGAAGATGTGAATGTCCTGTGGGTATGTTTATATACTATCGCGTTTCGCGTTGGTATTGATATATACCAGCGTGGACGTTTTTGTTTATTCTTGGTCAACGGTTTTGCTAGAGCCTCAGAAATGAGAATGAGCGTGAATAATGTTCACGCTTTCTTTTGTTATTGTCCCTCGTGCGTACACGCACGCCCACGCTTGCATATACACGATAGTATATATAAGGAGTATGCCCAAAATCCTAAATAGAGTAGGCAAAATAAAAAAATTATTTATCAACATTATGAAAAAAAACTTTTTATTACCATTGTGTCTTGTGGCAATCATCTTGAGCTCTTGTAGAGAACTTGCCATTGTGCCAAAAGCAATTAACACCGTTAATACGGTTAGTTTTAGTGACTTGAATCTTGATCGTAAGGATTACAAGATTCTCAAAACAATTACTTCGGAAGCTGTTGTAACCTATGAACAACGAGGTGATAAGTATTATATTCGCGAGGCGAATGGCGAATGCGAATTGTCTTTCGTATATAAACATAAAACGAAGGAGTGGACTTATGACGAGTTTAAAGGAATTGCGCGTTATGGATTCTTGACTAACGATTATGGTGTGATTGCAAGTGTCAAAGATATGTCTCCAGAAGATTATGCACGTAATTTGGCTGTTTATCGTTTGATTAACCAATGCAAAGTACTCGGTGGTGACGGTTTGGTTGAACCTCTTATTTCTATGAATGTTGGTCAGCAAGGACGTGCTATTGTATTTACCGTTTCCGCTTCTGCTAAAATGGTTAAACTAAACACCGATAAATAATATTTAATAGTATTCCAAAGTTATGAAAGCAAAATTTTTCTATGCACTTGCCATCGTATTAGTGGCAACTGCTTGTAGTTCAACTAAAAAAGTAGCTACGCCTGCTCCAACAACGATTAATCTTGGTATTACAGATAATCCTATTGCCGATAAGTATGCTAACATGGATTATGGAATTCGTTTGAATTTTACAGATGATCGTGATAATGAACGTATTATTCATGTATATGATGCCAGCACAACTTATTTGCCGTCATTCAATGTTAATCCGAGTATCTCATCTTTTGTTCCAGAAAGTATGCGTCGTTATATGCGTACTATGGGTTTCAATGTAGATGCTGATCCTGCTACCGATTATATGATGGAAGTTACTCTAACTGAGTTTCACGTCGATTATCTAAGTGGCTTAGGATGGAGCGCTACAGTAATGATGGATGTCAAAGTTCTTGATCATAATCGTACGTTGGTCTATCCAACTGTTGGTGTATCCGGTCGTGCTAATATGCAAGGTAGCCCATCATCGCTTATCACTGCCAATTCTGCTATGAACAAAGCATATACAGAAGCATTGAAAGATATAGATTGGGATCGTATCGCGTTTTTCTTACATCGTGCCACTTCTGCTAAACAAGAAGCCAATAAACAAGTGAATGGTGAAGGAAATACAGCGTTGGAGCATTCTGTAATTCATTGGGATATTCAATCTCGTCCGGCTGGAGCCGATGTGGAATGGCGTGTTGTATCGTCTTCTCAAGAAGTAAAGAGCCAGAATTATCGTTATCTCAATACGACACCGTATGAATCAAGTGAAGTTTTTGATATAAAGGGGCTTACTTATAACAACTCAGGAAATGTGCAAATTGTAATTCGTTGCTCAAAGTCAGGATATGGAACACAGGAGAAGCGTTTCAATGTGCGTGCTATTCTTGATGAAAAAGAAATTAGCGCATTTTTCCGTTTGAATAAAGAAGAGGAAGAGTAATGAAAAAAGTTAGTGTTTTATTATTTGTTGTTCTGACTTTTCCAATTTTTACCATTGGAGGTATTATCATTCCTAAAGAAGGTGATAATATTGAGGATGTAACCAATATCTCTGTTACAGGTACAGAAGTTAAGTATTTTGTCAATGGCCAAGAACAATCTATGTCTGCCAAGAAAGTTGCAGCAGTAATGTATGACGATGGTAGATATGAAGAAGTAAAAGAAGTGCCCCAAAATACTTATTTATACACAGAATCTCAATCATCTTATAATGTACAATCTCAACAAGGTTATTTTAATCAAACGTCAACGCAAGAAGGGTACAACGGTAGTTTGAAACAAGCTAAAGATATTCGTACTGCCGGTATCGTATTTACAGCAGTTGGCGCATTGCCAATAGGCTTACCTATGTTGTTGGTTGGAATACATCGTGTGGATAATTATTAACAACCAAGCAGTTGCTATGATACAAGGAATCGTAGCAACTGCAAAATAAATTGATTCCAATGAAAAAAATAGTATTTTCTTTAGCCTGCTTAAGTGCAACAACAATTGCATTTGCAGGAGTTATTGTAACAAAAAATGAAGGAAACATTGAAGATGTTTCCAATATCGTAGTGTCGAGTACTGAAGTTTCGTTTATGGAAAACGGAAATAGTAAGTCATTACCAATAGACCAAGTATCAGCCGTTTTATACGATGATGGTCGATATGAGGATGTAAAAGTTATGCCTCAACCTACCTCACAGCCAATACAAGAAACTACCTCCTATAGTACAAACACTTCAGAACAAGTAGTTTCTAATAATGACGTTATGGCAACCACTACGCAGTCAGTAGGCAGCTATGATTCCAAGCAATGGAGTAAAGAATTCGCACAAGACTATAAAGCATTTGCTAAGGCTCATAAAGATGAAATTAAAGTTGTTGGTAAAGCGATAATGACTGTTGCGTATAAACAGAAAGGTAGCATATTTAATTTTGGTGGCGCAAAAAGTATAGACCAGTCTGCAATGGAAGCATATATTTCGGCAAAAATGCAGGGATATTCTGGTGATGATGCCATCCGAGAAAGAAATGCTGTGTATATTGCAGAAGCTAATCATATCTTAGAAAGTAAGGGAAAGAAATAGTTGTCGGTTATTTAAATATCTTCACCCAGCCATTGATTGTAGTGGCTGGGTGTTTTTTGTGTTTGAGCGTACAATAAAGTTTATGATTTTTAAGATTGCATTATAGTAATCGAGTCAACCTTTTTCTGTTTTTAATCAGTCTTAAAAATAGTAAGTTTTTGGGTCAGCGGACTATAAACGAACGATGAACGAAGGATAAACGAATGGTTATGGGGCGAAGTGCAACGCGCATTTCGCCCCTTAATCTTAAAATCGTAATGTTCTTATACGTATGTTATACTTATGATATACATATAATGGGCAACTATAATCATCTTTAACTATGCTACGGAAGGGCGGGAAAAATGCTGGCAAGTGAGGCGAGAGTGTCGAATGAGTGTCGGCCGATCCTCGACTCCAAAGGTCCCTAAAAATGGGCAATTTCGGGCTTATGTGACAAAATAAACCTAAAAGTTAATAAAATAACCTAAAAGTTAATAATATATTTGCATAATCAAAAAAAAAGTTGTATCTTTGCAGAAAATTTCAACGTAATGGAAATAGTATCAATATATCCGCCCCATATTTACAGCATTCAATATGATGGTAAAGACGAAAATGAATATGACCGTTTATTAGACGAATGGAATGATATTAACATTGTCTTGGCATTTATGGAGGAAAATAAAATGTACCTCATAAATGATGTATGGAAAAATAAAACCATAGAAGATGCAACTCGGCAAGTACTAGAAGAAGCGGAAACTTTGGAAGACTTGTTTGAACAATTGGCAAAAAATACGCGAGTAGGAGAAAAACCGGATTTTGATAGTCATTTTCACTATCTTGATGGAAAATACAAATATGTAATGGAATATCAGCCGATGAAATCATACGGCACCAAGAATCCGTCTATGTTACGGTTGTATGCTATTAAAATGGCAGAAAATACTTATCTAATTACTGGTGGAGGAATAAAATTGGCGGATAAGATTCAAAATTCGCCACAATTAAAAGATCATATATTGCAAGAAATAGATGCAGTTAGGTCTTGGTTAAAAGAAAATGGAATAATGGATAGTTCCGATATGGAAGCATAAAAAAAGGAGGTTACTATGGATTTTAATGTTGAGAAAATGCAAGCGATGGCTAAGCCTCGCTCCCAAAGAGCAATTGCTCGCTCAAAAGCACGGCGTGAAAATCGTGATTGGATGCGAATGAGCCAAGAAATAGCCCTTGTCATCCATGAGCAGTTACGGCGTAAGGGCATAACACAAAAAGCATTTGCCGAACAACTATGTGTCTCTCCTGCTTATGTGGCTAAAGTTCTTAAAGGGAACGAAAATCTTACACTTGAGACCTTGAGTAGTATTCAAAATGCACTTGATACGCAAATCTTGTATATCCCACGCAATGAATACACGAGATCGGTTGTGAATAGTTAAGGGATTAGATTATTAAACACCCAACCATCAATTGTAGTGGCTGGGTGTTTTTGTGTTTGAGCGTGTGATTATGCTACTTTTACTTATGATTTTTGGCACAATGTGCAGTTTTGTTAAGTAAAACTTGCTTGTCGCTGTGTCTGTACTTAATAAATTTGGCACAGAGGTATATCTTTTTGTATAAACGAAAATGTAATCCGTGATTTACCGTTTAGTGCAGTTTAGATAGTCAAAAACTTACTGTTTAGTGCAGTTTGTTGCTTTTTTATTTGCGTATGTCATTTATTTTTAGTACCTTTGCGGTCAAAATTGAGTGTAATGTGGGTTACGGTAATGTGGATTACGTAATTAAAAAAAGAGTGTAGCATACTAATAATAAATAAATTATGAAATTTTTTGGCAGAGA
>JAKSMY010000037.1 GCA_024400275.1 Paludibacteraceae bacterium
AGACAGCAGATTTACAGTCTGCCCCATTTGGCCACTCTGGAACACACCCTCGTCGGAAATTGTTCGCCTATATGTTTTCGCTGCGCGAAAAGAGGCGGCTTGCATTTCCTCCTCTCCAATCCACAACAAGTTGTGTCTTGGTTTGGCATAACATTCTTTCAATGTTCACTTTTTGAGCCACTAGTCGGATTTGAACCAACGACCGGCGGTTTACAAAACCGCTGCTCTACCACTGAGCTATAGTGGCGGTCATTCCGCCCATTGTCCTCTATTTGAGACCACTCGGCTGAAAAGCGGTGCAAAGGTACTGCTTTTTTTTGGATTGACAAAATATTTTTGAAAAAAAATGCATTTTTGTGTTATTTTTTTCTATTTTCAGCAAGAAAGTAGCAATAAAACAAGACGCAAGGACATAATCTTGTTCTTGCATCTTGCTTTGTGGTCCCGCTTGGGCTTGAACCAAGGACCCCCTGATTATGAGTCAGGTGCTACTAACCAACTGAGCTACGGGACCCCGATGCATATACCGGCATCATCGGTGTTATTTACTGTTTCGGAATAATCAATGTCATTCCTTCTTGAATCTGATCCGGAGAAGCCAGTTTGTCGCGATTAGCCTCAAAAATCTTAGGCCACTGGCTGGCATTACCATAGTATTTTTTGGCAAGCAAACCGAGTGTCATATTAGGAGCGACCACAATCGTATCAGCCTCTACCCGGACTACAGGTTCTGCTGGTTTATCTCCATCCCCCCACGCATTGGGAAAACAAAGCGACGATACCGAATCATTTGGTTGGTTTTTCACAGGACGTTGTTGCACAGCATTTTTAATCAGCTCTTTTAACCCCGACTGCACTTCGTCCAGATTTTCTTTCTGTTTAACTTCAGGTGCATCGCCTTCTTCCTTCTTCAGCGATTTGAAGACATCGGTAATCTGTTCAATCACGCCTGTTTCTTTCAGTTTTTGTTTGGCAGCCTCTAACGCCTCCGACGAAGAAACATACCTACCCTCTCCTGCTTGACGGACGGCAGAACCCTTCTTTACTTGTTTATATTGCTCGAAATAAGCAAATTCTTCTTTAGATTGTGTCATTTCAGCATCGGTTACGATACGAATTTCAACACGACGGTTAGGACCAAACGAACCAAATTCGCGATTGTCTTGCATAATACCACGACCTACAAGGTACACGCGAGAAGAATCGACACCCATATCTTTCAAGGTTTGTGCTACATTCTTGGCACGTTGCACAGCCAACCATTTATTATATTCAACGGCACCTGTGTTATCGCAAGAACCAACAATAAATGCTTTATAGTCAGGCTCCGACTGCAACAACATAGCAGCATCTCCCGTGATAGACAATGCCATTTGATCCAATTCGGGATCGTCGTTAGCAAAGAACACAACATAATCACGAATATGACGTGGTTGAGCAGCTACGGCAGTTCCTGTGGGTGGCATCATCCAAACGGTGTCACGCGTAATATCCCAAATGGTATCCTTTTGAGGAACAATCTTGTACTTATCACGTTTAGCCTTACCCATAGCCGGATCGTCGTAGTACGTACCATCATTCCAATTGGCAATCTGCTGATCCACCATATAGTTACGGACATTAGACTTTTGACGGGGCTCAAATTTATAACGCAATAAGATTTCACAGTCAAAGAATCCATCGTTGTTTTCAGGACGAACACGAGCATCAACTTGGTCGGTTGTTGTGTAGTAATATACACCACGCAGACCTAACTGAAAACTACGGTTCAAATTGAATTCAGCACTTACACCACCAAAGAAAACGCCAGTGGCTTTGTACTTATTCATTTTCTCCGACTCTTGTCTGGTCCCTGTCTCGTATTTCCAAGGCGTATCAGTAAGAATCTTGTCCATACTGCGCTCATTAGGATATTGAACACTATTCTTCCACCATAAAGCACCACCACCAAGAATGAGGTCCAAAGCAAAAAGTTTAGCCTTGTTTTGCGGACGGAACATATTGAAAACGTCCATAGCAACGTAAAGATTGGCCTGGTGGGACATACCCTTCAACATTGTACTGGCATCACGATCCGATCCAGAGCCGGTAACTTTATAGTTACGGAACTTATACTCCATACCCAAAGACCACGTGTTGTTCCAGTGGTAAGCGGCACCCAAACCAACGGTAGGCACCCACACGCCATGCTTTTTCTCACTGGTAAAGTCTGCATCAGTAATATTAAAACCGGCAGTCAAATACATAGACCAGTGAGCTTGTTCGGGGATAATAATGTGATTATCATTTTCTTTGCCACTCCAAGGGTGGATACCCAAGGAGTCCGTGGGAACTTGAACTTCTTGCGGTTCCTCAATTTGCGGTTCCTCAATTTCTTGCGCGAACATCGCCGTTGAAATCAGCATCAATGCGGCTAAAACAAAGCAGTTTTTCTTATACATATCGGTATTATTTAATGCATAATCAATTACTCAAGCGGACACAATCCACTCATTCAGGCTGCAAAGGTACAATTTTTTTTTTAATTGACCAAATTTTTCGGCAAAAAAAGCATATTTTTTTTTATGCACTTGTGCGTACGTACCTTTTTTAGTAATTTTGCAAAGTAAAGAAACACGTTCTTTTGACTATTTTCTATAAACACTTTATACTATTACAATTATGACTATTTTAGAGCAAATGACCGAACGGGCCAAGAAGAACCCCCAACGAATTGTATTGCCAGAAGGCGATGAACCTCGCACATTAGAAGCAGCCAACATTCTTTTGAAGGAAGGATTGGCGAAATTAATTTTAATCGGCAGTAAGGAAGTTATTGAGAAAATGGCTGCCGAAAAAGGATATGAGTACATCAAGAACGCTACAATTTTTGATCCTGCCACAGAGCCTAAGATGAAAGAATATGCCAACCTCCTATTTGAGTTACGTAAGGCCAAAGGTATGACAGAAGAAGAAGCTGCCAAAAAAGCACAAGATCCTCTGTACCTTGGTTGCTTAATGATTAAGAATGGTGATGCAGATGGAGAGCTAGCAGGTGCACGCGGCACGACAGCAGATACAATTCGTCCTGCCTTCCAAATCTTGAAGACCAAACCCGGTTGCAAGATTGTAAGCGGTGCATTCCTGATGTTCACACCTGCCAAGAACTTAGGCGAAGACGGGTTCTTAGTATTTGCAGACTGTGCCGTTAATCCTTGCCCGAACGCTGAAGAACTGGCACAGATTGCCATTTCGACCGCTGAGACAGCTCGCAACTTGGCACAGATTGAGCCGAGAGTAGCTATGCTGAGTTTCTCAACCAAGGGAAGTGCAAAACATGAATTGGTAGACAAAGTGACAGAAGCTACCCGTTTGGCAAAAGAAATGGCTCCTGAACTAAATCTTGACGGTGAGTTGCAAGCCGATGCCGCTTTGATTGCCAGTGTAGGCGAAAAGAAAGCCCCGGGAAGCCCCGTAGCAGGTAAGGCAAATGTATTGGTATTCCCTGACTTGCAAGCCGGCAATATCGGATATAAGTTAGTAGAACGTTTCTCCGGCGCAGATGCTATTGGTCCTATTTTGCAGGGTATAGCAGCTCCCGTAAACGATTTGAGTCGTGGTTGCAAAGTACAGGACATCGTACAAATGGTAATTATTACAGCCAATCAAGCTATGAAATAATCATCATAGTATGACGGTAGCATAATCATAAAGAAATGGTAAAGGAATCATAAAGGAATAGTAAAGGAATCATAAAGAAAATACATAGACAAATAAAGGGAAAATAGATATGAAGATATTAGTTTTGAATTGTGGCAGTTCGTCCATTAAATATAAATTGTTTGAAATGGAAAATCGCGCTGTGATTGCACAGGGCGGCGTAGAAAAAATCGGTTTGCCAGACGCTTTTTTGCAAGTCAAGTTGCCCAATGGCGATAAGGTTAAATTTGAGAAGTCCATGCCGGAGCATACCGTTGGTATTCAACTGATTTTGGATAAACTGGTAGATCCCCAAATAGGCTGTATCAAGAGTTTACAAGAAATCAACGCCGTAGGTCACCGTGTCGTTCACGGAGGCGAGAAATTTAATAAATCCGTGCTGATAACGGACGATGTAAAGGCCATGATTGTCAAATGTGCTGATTTGGCACCTCTGCACAATCCTGCCAACCTCAAAGGTATAGATGCCATAGAGGCTGCTCTGCCGGGAATACCTCAAGTAGCAGTGTTCGATACCGCATTCCACCAGACTATGCCTGACGAGGCCTTTATGTATGCCCTCCCATACGAGATGTATGAAAAATATGCCATCCGCCGTTATGGTTTTCACGGAACGAGTCACCGGTATGTAAGTGCCCGCGTATGTGAATACTTAGGAATAAAAGCAGACGGCAAGAAAATCGTTACCGCCCATATTGGCAACGGTGGCAGTTGTACCGCCGTACTGAATGGTAAGTCTGTGGATACATCAATGGGATTAACTCCTATTGAAGGACTGATGATGGGTACTCGTGCCGGCGATTTAGACCTCGGTGCAGCCACCTATATCATGGATAAAGAGCATCTGACCACGGCTGAATTCTCCAATTTGGTCAATAAGAAATCCGGTTTAATGGGTGTAAGTGGCGTTAGTTCGGACTGCCGTGACATCAACGATGCCATTCAAAACGGCAACAAACGTGCCGATTTGGCACGCAGAATGTTTATCTACCGTGTAAAGAAATATATCGGTGCCTACGCTGCTGCCATGGGCGGCGTGGATATTATTGTCTTTACCGGAGGTATTGGTGAGAACGATGCCTATATTCGTGGCGAAATAGCCAAAGGATTCGGTTATCTCGGAGCGCAATTAGACGAGAAGAAGAATGCCGGCATTCGTGGTGAAGAGGCGGTCATCTCCACTCCGGACAGCAAAGTGACCATGTGCGTTATTCCTACTGATGAAGAACTGATGATAGCTTTAGACACCCAATCTCTTGTAAAATAAATGAAACCAATCATATATCAACTATTTCCACGCACGTTTACCAACTACAACTCCACTCGCAAACGCAATGGAAGCAAAGAGGAAAACGGTTGCGGCAAATTTAACGATTTAACGACAAAAGCCCTTAAATCCATTCAAGAATTGGGGGCAAATTATATTTGGTACACAGGTGTTATCCGTCATGCTACTGCCGAATACAACACACCATCTATTACCAAAGGGAAAGCCGGCTCGCCGTACGCCATAACCGACTATTACGATGTCGATCCCGATTTGGCTGTTGACGAAAGCAAACGTATGGCCGAATTTGAAGGATTAATCAGCCGTACACATAAACTGGGTATGAAAGTGGTAATTGATTTTGTGCCAAACCATGTCAGCCGCGAATATAAATCCAATTGTAAACCCAAGGGAGTTAAAGATTTAGGTCAGTCAGACCACCCCGAATGGGCTTTCTCTCCTCTGAACAACTTTTACTATTTGCCGGGAGAAAAATTTGCACCACAATTTGATATTGACGGTTATGAAGAGTTCCCTGCCAAGGTAACAGGCAACGACTGTTTTACATCACACCCCAGCCAAAACGACTGGTACGAAACCATCAAACTGAATTACGGCGTGCATTATATGGGTGGAGGCGAAAAACAATTCTCACCCATTCCAAGCACATGGAAAAAGATGTTAGACATACTGCATTTTTGGGCACGCAAAGGAGTAGATGCTTTCCGTGTGGATATGGCAGAAATGGTGCCGGTGGAGTTTTGGAAGTGGGTAATCCCATATATTCACACCTATTTCCATGATGTTCAGTTCATTGCTGAATGTTACAATCCCCAGCTATACCACTCCTATTTAGATGCCGGATTTGATTACCTGTACGACAAAGTGGGCATGTACGACTATCTGCGCGGCGTTACCAGCAAAGACTGGCCGGCAGAAGGTATCACACATCAATGGCAAGCCGTTGAAGGTATACGTGACCACATGCTCTATTTCTTGGAGAACCATGATGAGCAACGTTTGGCTTCCGGGTTCTTCTGCGGACGTGGCTTGTGTGCAGAACCCGCTATGATTGTGGCAGCCACATTAGGGACTAACCCCGTCATGATATATGCCGGTCAGGAATTAGGTGAGACGGGTATGGATGCAGAAGGATACTCCGGCATGGACGGCAGAAGCAGTATATTTGACTACTGGGGGTTAAAATCTTTGCAGGCTTGGGCCAATAGCGGCAAATTCGACGGCAAATTATTAACCGATGAGCAGAAAGATTTACGTTCTTTCTACCAAACATTGCTAACTCTGTCCCGCGATAATAAGGCTATCCAGTCGGGGCTTATGTACGACTTGGAATACGCTCAGGCGGAAGGTTTTAACAAGCATAAACAGTACGCCTATCTCCGTAAGGCAGATGATGAAATTATGCTAATAGCCGTCAACTTTGCCGACCGCGTGGTAGATTTGGATATTCGAATACCCCACGAGGCCTTTGCATACCTGAAACAAGAGGAATGGGGCAACGCTCAAGCAGTGGATATGCTGACCAATACCAAGTATAAAAAAATATCCCTCACTTGCTCACAACCTATTCATTTGTCCCTACCGGCTTGGAAAGGTGTTATCCTGCAAATTAAAAATTCCTCCAAAAAGAAGAAATAACAATGGAAAAATTATCCGCCTATATGCGATTGGTTCGCTGGATGAACCTGATAATGCTGATTATTTTGATGGGTGTTATGAATTATTGGGTAGCCGAGCCGGTGCTAAATCATCTGATGTTTGGCAGTGTATTACCTTGGTGGATAATCGTTCTTCTTACCGCTGCTATTGTACTGATTGCTGCCGGCGGGTATGTCATCAACGACTATTTCGACATTAAAATAGATCGCATTAACAAGCCTGACCAATTGATTGTAACCGCGGCAGTGTCCAAGCAGCAGGCCATTCACTTGCACCAAGTGCTTTCAGTCATCGGTGCAGCAACCGGTCTTTTGGTGGCTTGGTTCTGCCGCAGTTGGTCTTTGGCACTGACCATACTTATTGTGCCGGGGTTGCTTTGGTTCTACTCCAGCAGTTACAAACGCCAATTGATTGTGGGTAACATCATTGTTGCTTTCACCTCGGCTCTTCCTCCCATCACTGTCGTTATGGCGACATTGGGTATGCTGCATCATCGCTACGGGGAAATCATCACGTATTCACCCGTCGGACACGATTTATACGTCTGGTTAGGCGGATTTGCCCTTTTTGCATTTCTGACGACTATTCTACGCGAGATGATGAAAGATATGCAAGACCAGCAAGGTGACCGTGAATTGGAATGTCATACGTTGCCCGTCCGTTTCGGAGATTGGGGCACCAAATGGATTGCAACGGTTGTCGGTCTTATCACTGTGGCATTGCTTATTTGGCTGGGGTTCTTTATGTTGCCTTACCCACATGGTTGGAACACTCTTAGTGGCAGATACATTATATTTGGAATTTTGACCCCCTTGGTATGTAGCCTATGGTTGATGTGGGCGGCACGCATACCCTCGGATTATAAAGTTGCCCAAAGCGTAATGAAGTTTGTTATGCTGATGGGTATGTTGTACAGTTTTGTTATCAATCAGTCTTTATGAAAATTATCTTAGGTAGCCAATCCCCCCGCCGCAGAGAATTGTTGGCGGGGTTGGATATACCTTTCACCGCCATCAATATACACGCAGACGAAAGTTATCCGTCTTCTTTGCAGAAAGGAGATATACCTGAGTATATCGCTTGCGAGAAAGCTCGCGCTTATTCCTGCCAACTGAAAGAAGACGAACTACTTATTACCGCCGACACCATTGTTTGGTTAGACGGCGAGGTATTAGGCAAACCCAAAAACGAGCAGGAAGCCTGCCGGATGTTACACCAATTAAGCGGAAGAACACATCAGGTCTATACCGGTGTCTGCTTTATGACCGCACAAGGTATAACCGAACGTTTTTCAGACCAAACCGATGTCACGTTTAAGGAACTGACAGAAGAAGAAATTGCCGACTATGTCCAACGATATAAGCCGTTAGACAAAGCCGGCGCGTATGGTGTACAGGAATGGATTGGCTATATAGCCGTTACCGGACTAAAAGGTTCTTACTTCAATGTGATGGGATTTCCCATCAACCGAGTTTATGAAGTGCTGAAGAGACATATAGGCACTGTATTATAATTCGCCTGATAATACTTCCACCGCTTTTTTGGTGATGTCATCATCTCTTTCAAACAAAGGGAAGAAACCTTCGTCGCCCAATATATTACGTACTATATAAGCATTCACCAAACGAACTAACCACGGACGTGATTTGGATAATTGTTCCGGATTGGGCTCCAAACCTTTTTTCTGTACAAACGTTACAAATTCAGGAATCCAATCAACATCCAGCAAATGGCGTTCCAATTCTTTCCAATCTTTATATTGCTCCAATTGCTTGCGATGACGACTGGTATAATCAAACGCAAACTGATAGGTATAAGCACGATTAACACAAACATTGTAATAAGGAGTATTCAAAGACGTATCGCTACCCACAAAGATATCCGGTGTTATGCCACCGCCACCATGTACTACACGGCCTGATTTGGTGTAATAAACCGTTGTATCTTGCTGAATGCTGTCTGCCGAATAAAACTCGCCATGCTCAAAACGATTCAGCAATTCTTTCTCATAATCCTGCTGTTTACCCATTGTATAAGGTTTTTGAATACAGCGACCGGAAGGAGTATAATAGCGAGCCACCGTCAGCCGCACGGCACTACCGTCAGGGAAAGGTAACTGCTGCTGCACCAAACCCTTGCCAAATGAGCGACGGCCTATAATCTGAGCCCTGTCGTTATCTTGCATAGCCCCCGCAAAGATTTCACTGGCAGAAGCAGAAAAGCCATCAATCAGCACCACCACAGGTACGTTTGTAAACCGGCCCGTACCGTTGGCACGTGCCTCATATTTAGGATAAGCACGCCCCTCGGAGTAAACAATCAAATCTTCTGACTGCAAAAACTCATTCGCCATACGAATAGCTTGCTCCATATAGCCGCCTGAGTTCTCCCGCAAATCAATCATATAACCTTCTGCTCCCTGCGATTTAAGCATAGCCAAGGCTGAAATAAACTCATCGTATGTTTTTTCTCCAAATTTATTGACGCGCACAAAACCTATATTATGACCGTTATACGGGATAATAAACTTGGCATCCACCGAATTTACCGGTATATCACCACGAATCACAGTATAGCGCAACACTTCTTGTACCCCGTCACGACGAATACCCAAAACCACGCGTGTACCTTTTTCGCCACGCAAGGTATGCATTACTTTTTCGTTTGTAATGCCTTTCCCGACAAAAGACGAGTCATTCACTTCCACAATCTTATCTCCTGCCAACAAACCAACCCCTTCACTGGGACCGCCGGAGATGACCGCCACAATCTGAATGGTATCGTTTTGTATGTTGAACTGCACACCTATACCGGAGAAAGACGAAGACAACTCGGAATTAACCATATCCAAATCTTTCTTAGGTATATAAGCCGAGTGCGGATCTAATTTTTCAACGAATTGTTGCATCACGTCATCGGTAATGCTGTCCACATTCAGATTATCTACGTACATCTGCTCCATCATCTGAAGCAACTGATCCACCTTGCCTGTCGAGGTCATCAAACGGCCATTTTGGATATAAAAACGTTGTGCATTCGCTTTATTGGACACGGCATTACCAATCAGGAAACCTGCCACTAAAAAGAGAACAGTCAATGTGGGAAGAAAATATTTTTTCATTGTCAAAAAGGTTTATTTATCAAATGGCATATATTCAACCGTCACACCGGCCTGACGAAGAAGGTCTATACCGTCCATAATACGATATTCCTCGCCATAAACGACCCTTTTTATGCCGGATTGAATAATCAACTTGCTACATTCCATACACGGTGAAGCTGTCACGTACAACGTTGCTCCGTCTGCTGAATTATGTGAACGCGCCACCTTTGTGATGGCATTTGCTTCTGCATGTAGCACGTACGGAAACGAGGCATTATTGTCATCTTCACACTTATTTTCAAATCCTGAGGGTGTACCATTGTACCCATCAGAGATAATCATTTGGTCTTTGACTAATAAAGCCCCCACCTTACGGCGCACACAATAGGAGTTCTCTGACCATGTACGTGCCATCTTCATATATAGATGGTCTCGTTTTTCTTGTTTATTCATGATAGCAATTCTTTTGCGAATTCACTTATTTGAATACCATCAAAGGTACCGCTGGACATCATCAGCAATGCCGTATTATCGTAATTCAGTTCTCTTAGCCGTGCTTGCAATGCCGGACTATCCGTATATACCTCTACATTTTTCGTGCCAAAAGCTGTAGCCACCTCATCTTTTGAGATGGGAGTGAGACGTTTATGCTCAATCACTTTCGGATTGAAATACACAAAAGCCTTGTCTGCTTCCGCCATACAGTCCTTATACTGAGGCAGAAAATCAGCCATCAGCGAAGAGAAAGTATGCAATTCCATACAAGCGATAAGTTGCTTGTCGGGATAACGTTCACGAACGGCATTAACAGTCGCTTTCAGTTTAGACGGAGAGTGGGCAAAGTCTTTATATGCCACACTGTCGTTGATTTCACATATTTTTTCCAAACGGTTGCTGGCTCCGGTAAAAGTAGCTATCTCACGGTAAAAATTTTCTCTCTTTACCCCTATCTGTTCGCATATCAAACATGCTGCCTGCAGGTTCTGCATATTATGGCGGCCAAACACTTGCATTGCCACATCGCCCATATATTCCCTATACGGCACACATTGCAAACGGTCTTGCGCTTCCTTAGCCAACTGACAGAGATTGTCGTCTCCCGCAAAATAAACAAACGTCTTGCCTATGGTGGCTACGAACTTGCGGAAGGTCTCCACATATTCCGAGAACGTAGGGAAGACGTTGATATGATCCCACGCTATACCCGTCAAGATGGCATAATCCGGCTTATACAGCAAGAATTTGCTACGCAAATCCAAAGGAGAAGTTAGGTATTCATCGCCTTCAAAAACAGCATATTTGGCTGTATCGCTCAACCGAACCATCCGTTCAAAGCCCTCTATCTGCGCTCCCACCATATAATCTGCCTCTATACCCAAGCAATTGAGCACGTATAGAATCATAGCCGTCGTTGTAGTTTTGCCATGACTGCCCCCTACAACAATACGGATTTTGTCTTTGGTCTGCTCATAAAGGTATTCGGGAAAGGAATAAATCTTTATACCTAATTCACGGGCACGAACCAGTTCGGGATTATCTTCGCGGGCATGCATACCCAAAATGACGGCATCTAAGTCCGGTGTGATACGTTCCGGATACCAGCCCATCCGATCCGGCAACAGACCTGCCTCACGCAAATGAGTCAAGGCAGGATCAAAAATCTCATCATCTGAACCGGTGACTACATATCCTTTCTTGCTGGCAACAGCCATTGCCAAATTATGCATGGCTGCACCGCCGATAGCTATAAAGTGTATTCTCATACCTCTTAATGTTTAACTCTTCATTCATAATTCTAAATAAGGTGCCCAAATGAGCACCTTATTTATATTACGCACGCGTGCGCGAGTTTATTTCATTTCACGACGACGCTCTTGGGCTTTTTGAATCACGTATGCGACATTGGGAGCCAAGCACATAGAAGAGTATGTACCTACAATCACACCTACCAACAGAGCAAATACGAAACCGCGAATGCTCTCACCGCCAAATACGAAGATGGCAAGCAAAACGACGAAGGTGGACATTGAGGTTGAGAAGGTACGGCTCAAGGTTGCGTTGATGGCATCATTGATATTAACGGCACCGTCACGTTTCGAATATAAGGTGTTATATTCACGTACACGGTCAAAGATAACCACGGTATCGTTGATAGAGTAACCGATTACTGTCAGAATAGCTGCAATAAAGGCTTGGTCAATCTCCATAGAGAAAGGCATTACTTTCCATAACAAGGCATAACTTCCCAATACCAGAATAGAATCGTGAGCCAAAGCGACAACGGCACCTACCGAATAAGCAAAGTTGCGGAAACGGAGCAGGATGTACAAGAAGATACCTATCAATGCACAAACGACAGCAATAAAGGCAGCAGCCGTGATGTCGTCTGCGATGGCGGGACCAACTTTTTGAGACTGCATAATACCCACTTCAGGATTGATTTCTGTGGATTTGAACTCATCTAAAGTCGTTCCTTCCGGCAGATATTCTTTCAGCCCCTCGTATAGCAATGCTTCTATCTCATCGTCTAATGTCTCACTATTCTCCTGAATCTTAAAGTTGGTAGAGATACGAACCTGGTTTTGTGCACCGATAGTGATAACACGCATACTCAGGTTTTCTCCCTCCGGATTTTGAGGCATAAAGACATTCAACAAAGACTGTTCAACAGATTGTGTATTGACATCTTGTGCAAAACGTACTACATAGTTACGGCCACCGGAGAAGTCGATACCCAAGTTCAGTTTACCGAACATGTGAGGCTCCAAACCGAGCAAACCGATACATACCAGAACACCTGAAATAATAAAGAACACTTTGCGGGTCTCCACAAATTTGGCTTTTACGTTTTGCAGGAAGTTCTCCATCAGTTTGGTAGTGAAACTAACAGCTTTGGCATTATCCTTATTGGCGTATGCCTCCAACCACAGACGGGTCAGGAACACAGCGGTCAAGAAAGAAGTAATAATACCAATCATATAGGTTACGGCGAAGCCCTTGATAGGACCTGTACCGAAGATAGCCAGAATAGCACCGGTCAGGAAACTGGTCACGTTAGCATCTACAATGGCAGAGATGGCACCCTTGAAGCCATCTTCGATAGCTTTCTTCAAGTTCTTGCCTGCACGCATTTCCTCACGGATACGCTCGTAGATAAGCACGTTGGCATCTACTGCCATACCCATTGTCAGCACGATACCGGCAATACCCGGCAACGTCAATACGGCTGAGAAAGAGGCAAGTACACCTACCAACAGGAAGACGTTGCACAGCAAAGCAGCGTCGGCTATCAGTCCGGGCACCCAACCATAGTAGAAAATCATATATAATAATATAAGGACAAAGCCCAATGCAAACGACCACAGACCGTTCACAACAGCTTCATGACCCAATGAAGGACCTACAACATCTTCTTGAATAATACGTGCAGGAGCAGGCATCTTACCGGATTTCAACGTGTTGGCCAAGTCTTTAGCCTCTTCCACTGTAAAGTTACCGGTAATTTGTGAATTACCGCCGGCAATTTCGTTTTGAACGGTTGGGAAACTATATACATATCCGTCCAATACGATAGCCACCGATTTACCGATATTATCTTTGGTGATACGTTGCCAAGCCTTGGCACCCTCTGCATTCATCGACATACTAACGTTGGCGAATGCGCTCAATTGACCGAAGTCAGCACGTGCATCGGTGATAACGTCACCTTCCAACGAAGCGCGGCCGTCACGTTGAGCCTTCAGGGCTACCAACTGATAGTAAGCCTCAGCCTCATCAATAGCCTTTACGGTCCAGAAGAAGCGCAAGTCACGCGGCAACACCTGTTTAGCCATCGTAGAACTTAACATGGCGTTCACACGAGCCGTATCGGTATAATGAACCGTACCGACAACAGGTCCGCGATAGGCTTGACCGGCTTGGTTGATTGACGGGTTCAGAATAGCGAACAGGGGGTTCTCTTTCTTATATTTCTCCAAAGCGGCTGCGTTATCTGCCACTTCAGCCGTGGTATCTTCTGCCAAAGCGTCAATCAGGCTTTCTGTCGATGCGGTATCAGATACAGCTTCTTCTTCGGCTGCTTCGGTTGCTACTGCCTCTTCTTCGCTTGCTGTCTCTGCTGTTGCAGCTGCCATGTCACGGTTGATTTGTGCCATAGCGGGCAGAATCTCCGAGAAATCATAGGTCTCCCAGAATTCGAGGTTGGCACTACCTTGCAGCAATTTACGGACACGCTCCGGCTCTTTAATACCCGGCAACTCAATCAAGATACGTCCGGCTTGGCTCAGTTTTTGGATATTAGGTTGAACCACACCGAAACGGTCGATACGTGTACGCAACACGTTGAAGGAGTTGGTGATAGCGCCATCTACTTCCTCACGGATAACTTTTTCAACCTCATCATTGGTGGAGTTGAGAGTCACTTTATCTTTCAATTCGAAAGTAGAGAACACGCCGGCTAATTGGGCATTGGGGTCCAATTCTTTGTAGGACTCAATGAAGAGGGTTACAAAATCCTCGCCGCTGTTTTTCTGTTTCTCTTGAGCCTTAGCGATGGCTGCATTGAAGTTCTCGGTAGTGTTGTAACCGCTCAACGCACGAATAATCTCCGGAACGGACACTTCCATCGTTACGTTCATACCGCCCTTCAAGTCCAAACCAAGGTTGATTTCTTTCTCGCGGCACTCTTTCAAAGTGTAACCGCACCAAACTTTCTGGGACGCAATGGAATCCAGATAAAAATACTCTTTTGCCGCATCGTCGCCGGCATACTCTTTGGCTTTCTTGTCATAATGTGACGTAACCAAAGAAAAACTCAGATAAAAGGCGCATACCAGTGCCAAGCACACCGCCAAAATCCGTACTAATCCTTTGTTTTGCATAAAATTTATAATTTATTAGTTTTGTTTTTTCGCAAAAAGCGTGCAAAATTACTATTTTTTTTTGACTTATGCAAATATTTTTGGTATTTTCTTTGAAAATACACAAAAAAAGTCCTTCGAAGACCGAAGGACCACCTTGTTGCGGAGGATGGGATCGAACCACCGACCTTCAGGTTATGAGCCTGACGAGCTACCACTGCTCTACTCCGCGATATGCACCATTATTCTCAAATGGGACTGCAAAGGTACAACTTTTTTTTTACATGACCAAATTTTTTGGCAATAAAATCACTTTTTTGCGGATTTTGCTGTTTTTAGGGTGTGTATTTCAGCCAAATATGCTTGTTCCGGCTGCCCCGGTGTTGGGTAAAAAACGGCTTTTCCCAACACGCCTAATCGTTCCAAATCCATAATCGTTGAATAACCACTTCGGCATATTATCTGCTCTGCACCCAACAATGCTGCTGCCAATTCGTCATCACCCAACCATGGCACGACGGTAATGTTGCCGTGCTGTAATTTTGTAAATGGCTTCTTCACTTTGCCTTGCACCAGCAGATGTTTGCCTGTCTGCTGCGCCATTTGTGCCAAAACCTGCTGCTCGAAAATACTCCGTTGCGGCTCCAAGCCGGAGAGAAGGGCTACCACGTGGTATTGATGTTGGCTGATGCCATTGTTGTTGGCTGATGCCATTGTTGTTTGCGCTGAGCACAATTGATATATACCGAAGCGCGATAACGGACCGATATATTTGACTTTATCACTCACTTTCTTGGGGTGCCCCAATATGCCGGACAGCCCTTTTTGTTCATAATCCGGCACCCACACCTCACTGTATTTATTGTACACCTGCGCGTGCAGACGCGCTGCCAAAGGCTCCAGCCAGTGCCAGAAACGCGGCAAGCGAATCCACAGTTGATGGGTCATATACACACACCGTGTTCGTTGGCTATATAATCCAAACCGGTTGTCTGACACCACCAAATCGAAGGGTTCAGTACGCAATAACTGTTCCAATCGTGCCTCGTCTTCCAACGAGAAACGAATCAATTTAGGCAATGCCCGCAACATAGCCCAAACCTGACTTTTTCCTTTGCTGTATGTCAGTTCCAGACTTGCCAACTCAACGTATCGTAGATTAGGGAAATAACGTTTCAGCCAAACCAGACTCTCTCCGTCACCTCCCAAAACGACTTCATGTCCTTCGCTCATATACCGACGCACCAACGCGACACACCGTGTAGCGTGTCCCAGTCCCCAGTTCAGTGGTGCAATCAGAATTTTCATAAGCGAATAACCCTTTGATTGTGCAAAGGTACAATTTTTTTTTGATATATACAATTTTTTGACGAAAAATTGAGAACAAAAGCAAGGGTGAACGAAGGGTGAACGAACTGCAATAGAAGCCTTTGTTACCCTTTTTCTCGGTTTTACACAAACAAAACACCGCGACCCTTATGGGCAGCGGTGGTTCCAGTATTAACTTTTATAACTAATCACCAATATTTTCTTCCAAAACACTGGGCTGTTCAAGTCCTAAAATCTTTGACTCAGCCATTAGGGCTTCTAATTTAATATCCTCACATAGAGGAGTAATATATTGTTTTTTCATAAAAATCGATTTTAACACCCCCCCGACCCCCTCAGTAAGGGGGAGAAGGGGGATTTAGTTAATAATTAGAGACCAAAACCAAGAACGTTGGTTGTTTTACCATCTTTGACAATCATGAATTGACCGTCAATCATGTAAGTTCCGTCAGCCATGCCGGCAGCAACTTGCTCGTCACCGGTGACAGTGCCACGGCCTACAGAGAAGAAACGGGCAGCAACACCGGCTGTTTCCTGATATATATGCATTTGGGTTATATCTGTCATAGCCAAATATGCACGATTGGCGAGAACGGTAGATGTTCCTAACGAAGGAATAAAGGACTGACCTTTCACTACATAGTAGCCGTCTGTGCCGAGTGTTCCATCTTCAAACAAGCCCATTAAGCCATTGGCACCTGCTACGGTGTCAGCAACCGTTTCTTCGGGATTGTAGAAGAACTTTTGGGCAGCAGCAGTAGCGTTGAACAGGTAAGGTTTACCCTTCACCATATCAGCCACAGCGACAGGCACCACTGCTATCTGGGTAGCATCGGCATTGCGTCCTGCTATTTCGTAAACGACAGCACCTTGTACGGAGTCAATCAATTCAGGATAGCAGATAGTACCCCAATTGCCGGAAGCAACCTCACGGTCGTGAGAGAAAACTGCCTCAGACTCCAAGAATTGGAAACGCTTGGTTAGCGTAGCACCTTTGGCAACAGAGAAAGGATATTCCAAACCTTGTTCTATCTTAAAACTCTTTTCCTCTACCCAATCTACAAACCAAATGTCTTTGCTGGGTGAATAGCAGGTGTTGAAGACAAACTTATACTCCGTATCCGTTGTGTTCGCTTTGATAGAGACGTATTTGCCTGCCAACTTAGTAGTGTATAGCGATGCCATATCTTTAAAAGATGCACCATACGGTTTTTCACAATAAATATACACTTCAGTAGCACTTGCTCCACCCCCTGAGGGCATATCAAGTAATGAAACATCTTTGCCCGTTTGGGGCTTCGTGTCATCTGCATCGCTGGCTTCATACCAATACGATTGTGCCAGTGTATTACTTTTGGATACAAACTGGATTCCCACTACATTAGGAATGACAACTGCCATAGCACTGGCACTCAGTGCCAATGCTATGAGAGATATTAATGTCTTTTTCATATTATTCATTTTAATTTTATACATATAACTTGCGGGCAGGAGCTGTACCTATTCCACTTCCTTCATCAATATCGGAAGGATTACCAACCGCAGAACGTACAGATTCCGTCATCAATGGCATATTAGGGCAAACAATTTCTGTTTGAGGAATATTATATACTCTTTTCATTGCTGCAATCCTCTTATTTAATCATATTAACACCATTCACCACGTATGCACCGGCAGGCATAGACGACCACATTTCAGCCTCACCGAGGTACTGACCTAACATGGTGTAAATGCCTTTGACATTCTCGGCACTTTCCACTTCCTCATTTTCAGTAGGCATAGAACGTTGAGCCACAATGCTGAAACGACTTGGGTTGAGCGTGTTAGGTGTAGCAGTAAAGGTATAGGTGCTACCTTCAATCATAGGAACGCAAATACCTGTTTGCATATCCAGCAGTTCATAGTTGTTGTTAAGAACGTTTTGGAATGTCAATGTATATTCTGCATCTGCTGCTGATTGGAAGGCGATGTTAGTACCCTCGATATTGTCAGTAGCAACCGTAGCCAACTTGGTATTGTTGTTGAAAGCATAGCAGTTGATGCCATTCTCGTTTATGTATTTGTAAGCATCTTTACCGTTCTCAATATCAGCCGAAAAATCATCACCTTCAATCAAGGTCATACGGTCTGCATAGTTTGCACTATTAATTGCAATATTAGCAATCGTCCAATCAACCGTGGCAGCGTTTCTTGCAGGAGCAGATGCGGTTCCCTTCGTACCTGCCATGATAGGATTGTAAATAGCATTGGCATAATTCAGCATCACACCGGCGGTATTGCCATTTTGAAGATTGAGCAAGAAGCCCTCCATAGGTTTGATGTCGGTGAAAGTGGCCTTCATAATACCCAATACATCCAAGAATAGCTCCAACTCGGTAGTATATTCGTAATAACCTTTCTTGGCATTATATTTATATACAGTCTTCTCAATGATATCGTTTTCTTCTTGAGCCATATCTTTGTTGATTTGTTCAAAGAGTGCGTTAATATCAATAGGTGCAGAATAACTATTACCCATAATGCAGTAGTCTTTGTGTGGCAAAGTCAATTGGGTGTTTTGGTTACCAATCAAGTCACCTTTGAAGGTATAAACAACACCACCATCAGCACTAATATTGGTCATGTCATATCCTGCGAACGGAGTGTCTCCCCAAGCAGACAATTGGTGCCAACTATATGTGCTATAATCCCAATCATACAGATAAGTGGTCATAGGAGAAACACTGGTAGTAACAAACTTATAACCATCATAAGGCTCAGCCAGTTTAGTTACCGGTACCGCGAATTGTTGCCAGCTATATTTGTCACCTACCTTTTTGCAATAGGTGTAAAGGTCAACTTCGGCATAGTTCTTGGTATTTTCGGCTTGTGAGTTCGGACTGAAGACTAACACACCTGTACCTTTTTCATCACTGGCTTGAATTTCAATTGGAGTAGCATCTCCCTCTCTGTCTATACCGTTGGTACCAACGATAAGAGTACCACCAGTCTCGACCAAGATAGTGGTCAAAACATCATTCTCCGAAACGATACCACCATTACCAACATTCAGCGTAACACCGTCTTTAACAACGATTTGGGCTTCACCGGAAGCAGCAGCATCACTGGTAACCGTGATTTTATTTACTGTTGCATTGTCATTGAACGTAATTTTTGCATTTTTACCAGTATTGTTAATTACCAAGTCTGTCGTTTCTGTCAATTCAACAGATTCGGATTTTTCATTAATCAAACTTTTTGCATCCACATCGCCAGAGACAACGGCAGTATCTTTGCTCAAAGTACCAATAATGAGGTCTGTTTCAGGATTGCCTTTGTCATAGGGAATGGCAGTATAACCTTCGGCGATGAAGTTATCTTTAATATCGTCTTTAAACCTACTATATGCACTTTCAATAGGATAGAAGAAAAGGAAACCATCATTGCTACCCGTTCCGTACACCCAGTCATATTTATCCTTTGGCCATTTTTCCAATCTCTCTTCATCGGTGTAATGACGGTAACTTTCATATTTGCCACAATAATCATAAGCTTCATAGCTGCTTGCTCTCTTTACTTCTGTTGAGAAATTTCTAAAGATACCACC
>JAKSMY010000038.1 GCA_024400275.1 Paludibacteraceae bacterium
GGACAGTACGTCCTTCGGCATCGAGTTCGGTCTCTTCTTTCTGTGTACCCACAAAAGCCCCTTTGGCTTTGTTCCACGCATAGTAGGCGAACATGGTCTGTTGCCCTTGGGCATTGTAGGCATACTCCTTCTTGAGTGTACCGACCCAAGCATCGTTTTGCCATTCGTAGCGTTCGTCCAATGTGAGGTTTTTCCTGGTGTCGTATTCCGACTTGGTTTTTGACACATAGTCCCAATCGCGCCTGGTATCGTTCCAGACGTAGATAAGCGAGGAGGTCTGCTGTTTATTCTTGTTGAAGGTATATTCTTCTTTGATGGTACCATGCCAGTAGCCGCCTTCGGGCGAGGCGTCTATAGTCCATGTGTATTGTTCGTTCAGGGTCTGGTTCTTGTTGCTATCGTAATCCGACAGGACTTTGGTCTTGCCTATCCAGTCGTTGATAGCGGTGCTCCACTCGTAAGTAACGGCTTTGGTTTGCTGGTTGGCGGCATTGTAGCCAAACTCCTCTTTTTTTGTACCTTGCCAATAACCGCCGTCGGGGTTGGCGGGATCCAAAGACCACGTATATTGTTCCTCCAAGATAAGGTGATTGGCGGCATCAAACTCATAGATTGATTTGGAGTTACCCAACCAGCGGCGATTGGTGTCGTCCCACTGGTAGATGACAGATAAAATCTTTTGTGCTTTGGCGTTAAAGGTATATTCTTCTTTTTGTATGCCTTTCCAATAACTGCCGTCTTTATTCCAAGTGTATTGCAAAATGGAGTTTTTGTTTTTCCACTGGTCGTAGGTATATTGTGCCCAAGATTTACCCACAAAGTCGCCTTCGCCATTGTTGGCGGAAGCATCCCATTGGTAGATAATCTCCTCGGTAAGATAGGTTTTGTCCGTATAAGTATGTTCTTCTTTCGTGATTCCTACCCATTTGCCATTTTGAATGGCATATTCCTCATGGTATATCTCGTTGTCCCATTCGTCGTATTCGATTTGCAGTTTGGAGATAGGGATAAAGGTTTTGGCGGTTGTATCCCACTGGTAGATGGTAGTCATAGTCAGGTTACCTCCTGCATCGTAGGCATATTCCTCTTTGGCTACGCCTGTCTTTTCACCATCTTTCCACGTGTATTGTTCCAACAGGGTACGCATGTTTTTGTCCCCATTGAAATAGGCATAGTGGTTTTCGGAAGAAGGAAACCATGTCTGTGTAGATGCATCGTAGGTGTTATAATAGCGCGAAAGGGTTTGGTTACCGTAGGTGTCGTATTCGTAATCGTAACGAGATGTGCCTTTCCAATTACCATTTTCCCATGTATATTGTTCGGTCAATGTCGGATTTTTGGGAGTTGTAGTGGAATTATACTCCCATGCTTGCCACGACGAACCTATCCATTGACCGGTGGCTGCATCGTAGCCGCTATAGTAGCGGTCCAAAATTTTATTGCCTTTGCTGTCGTATCCGTTTTCTTGTTTTGTTTTGGGAGTCCATTGTGTACCATTGCCGGTATAATAGACAGATAAAATCTGCCGATTTTTGTCATCGTAGGCATATTCGTATTTGGTTTTCTTTGCCCAGTCGTTTGCGCCCCAGTTGTATATCTCCCATGTGAGCGTTGAGCCTTTGGCATTGTAGGTATAGACGTTTTTCTCGTTTCCAATCCAATTGTCGGTAGTAGTTGACCACTTCCATGTGGCAGTAGATTGGGTTTTGCCGTTGGAGTAGTATGATGTTTCGGTTTTTGTGCCGGAAGTGACAACACCTTCTGTAAAACGTTGTGACTGCTCCAATATAGTACGTCCTGCTTCATCGTAGGCATAAATAGTTTTGGCAATAGGCTCATTGTTTTGGTCATACGTAATGACGCTATCCACAGGACAAGAAGCGGCATAGAGCAAGGAGCCGGGGAGTAGCCCCAGAAGGAGGAAGGATAATATGTGATGACGGTTGAGCAAGTTGTTAGATAGTTGATAATTGACAGTTGACAATGCACGATGTCGGTTGACGATGCACGATGCACAATGCACGATGAACAAGGGTTCTTTAGAAACCCCAGCATTGAGTTACACGCATAAAAAAAGCGGTAACTCAATGGAGTCATTGGATTTTACCGCTAAAATTAGAAGGAATAAATAGATATTAAAGCATATCTCGCTTTTCTTCAGGCAACAGAGAAAAAGTGAACTTTAATAATTGTTCTCCGTTTGACTCAATATGAGACAGAGAGGAATCTCCCTTGCGAAGAATATCCATGCCTATAACTGACATCGCTAATTCTCCCTTAGCGACATGGATAGGCATATCCACATATTCTCCACAATCATCAATATAGACACGTCCCATGCACAACAACGTTTCAAAATACTCGCCACCAACTGTTTCTAAAAGTTCTTGTGCAAAGGGCTTGACATCAAGAACTTCCAATAACTCATTTGGGAAAATGGTATATGGAGATCCTGTGTCGATTTTAGCATCAACGATACACTTCGTTCCAATTGATGGGTTCTCCACTACGAAGCTTCCGTAAACCGCTTCGCATAGGACGGGTAATTCGACGTATAACATAATCTGTCGTGCAATGTCCAACTACCACATTGGGCAACGTAATTCCACCATTGACTAAGCCAACCGTTGGAATACATACTTTTTTACTTTCCATAATGCAATAGTATTTAGTTCAACATATTTTAACCATTAAGATATGGTCATTTTTGCATTTGCGGTGCAAAGGTACAACAAAAATTTGATATATGCAAATTTTTTAGCAGGTTTAGCAGGTTTAGTAGGTTTAACAGGTTGAGCAGGTTGAGCAGGTTGAGCAGGTTGAGCAGGTTGAGCAAAATTTTGCGCCAACCGACAAAAACTGAAGCAAGGGTGAACGAAGGGTGAACGAACTGTGGACGGAGCGTCTGTTGTATGGCAACTCTCTTTCGGTAAAATCCAATATGTCAAAGAGCTTGTGTGTTTTTCAAAAAACTACCCGACCTGTCACAGGCCAGGTAGTCCGTATTAACTTTTTTCTAAACAACCAGCCGCCGATTCTTAAGGCGACCAGTTTGGGAACAGATATTCTACTTATTGCAATTCTCCGCTTTGGGGTTGACTAACAGTAGCAATTTCCAAGATTTGCGATTCAGCCATTAAGGCTTCCAATTTGATGTCCTCGCATAGAGGAGCAATATAGTTCTTTCTCATATTTTCAAAAGATTTTAACACCCCCCGACCCCCTCAGCAAGGGGGGAGAAGGGGGTTTTAGTTAATAATTAGAGACCTAAACCAAGAACGCTGGTTCCTTTACCATCTTTAACGATTACAACCTGACCATTGATCATGTATGTTCCGTCAGCCATACCGGCAGCCACTTCGTCAAGATTGGTAGGAGTATTAGCAATCTTGAAGATAGCACGTCCGGGAGCACCTGCAACATGATTGGGCAGCTCGCTTAAAACGATATATGCACGGTTAGCCTTCAGAGGATTGCCTTCAACAATTTCAACAATACTTGAGTTCAAGATACCGTATGCTCCGGCGGGAACACCGCCTTCAAGATCTTCGAATGTACCAACCAAACCTGTAACAGAAACAGGAGCTTGTGCATCATCGCCCGTATGAGGCATAACTAATTGAGTTGCTTCGGCAGCAGCTTGGAACACGTAGGGTTGTCCGGCAACTGTTGGAAGTGTAACTATTTCGCCATATACCTCAGTTTCAGTTTTAGCGGTCAAGTTATACAATACACCACCTTGAACTTCGGTGATGGATGCAGGGTAGCAGATAGTACCCCATTGACCACCGGCAACGTCACGGGTGTAAGGTACTTCGGGAGCAGGAGCAACGTAGAGTTGGAAACGATTTTCGATGTATTGATCCTTTTGATTATCTGCAATAGTGAATGCATAAGGTGTCATGTCAGCAGTTAGAGCCATAACAACATCTTCCTGAAGGTCTTTCAAATAAAGAGTTTTACTACCTTGTACTTTCTTAACGCTGATAGTGTATTCTGTAAGATCAGCTTTTGCCTTAAAACCAATAGGGAGTTCTCCTAATTCACCATTTAACGTAAGACGTTGATATTTGGCAGAGTTATAAACAGAATACATTGCCAAATAAACAACTCCGTCTGTAGTCAAATCTACGAAGTTTTCCTGTGTACCTTCAGCCACCGTCATATCAACGGTTGTTGTACCTCCAGTCAGCAAAAGTTTGGCATAAGAAGTGTATTCTTCTTGTTGAGCCATGAGATTAAGTGTTGCTGCAATCATAAGCAGCGATATAAAAAGTTTTTTCATTTTTGTCATTGATTTAAATAGTTATACATACAATTTGCTGCGTATAGGAGCCAAGGTTCCAGGATCTCCGGGATCTTTTATCTTTTCGCTACTTCCTTGAACTTGACCTTCGCATATACCATATTGCAATCCTAAATCTATAAGTTCTACAGATGGAACGATATAACTTTTCATAGTAAATTATTTATTAATTAAATTCCAAACCATATTTTCATAACTAATGGGAAGAGTAACCGTAGGACCATCGTTCTTAATCAAGAATACTTCCATAGGACGAATAATCGGCTTATCTTCCAAATCATCTTCATCCAAAGTAACTGTATTCCATTGATACAAATGATTTACTGAATCAACGCATTTCTGATAACTTAGAGATAAGTTTTTAGCATCGCCCTGAAATACATTTCTCAATGCCTCTAAAACGGTCTTAACATCCATATTGGCAGCATAACTATTGCCTAAACCGACCCATGAATGTCCTTTAACTGTTAGATTAACGTCTTTTATTCCTTGCAGTTTGCCAAAGAATTTATATTTGACTCCAGCAGCAGGTGTAAACATACGATAATTGGCAAATGGAGTATTCATTTGAGTTTCATCTAATGCTGTTTGACCTTGTTTTTGAGGATTCAGGTATCCTATGCTTGTCCATTCATTCTTGTTCGGATTCCATTTCTCAAAATAGGTGTATGCATCACTTTTTACAGAATCTACTGCAAAACCGGTAGGCAACGCAAAACGCTCATAGAAATAGTCTGCATCGGAATTTTTGTATGAAACAGTGGTAAATTCAATTGTTGCGCGAGGAGTAGTGTTGAAAGTAACTTCAGGATTAATGAGCAATTGACCATAGTCACCAGCACTTGCTTCTATAATTAGTTGGTTATTGCTGGTAGAAATGATACCCTGTTTAGTGATAACAACCACCATAGCGGTTGGCTCAATAACGAGCACAGCATCTTCGTTTAGAACTACTTCACCAACGTTGAGGCGAGCACCTGCTTTAACGACTACTTTATCATTGCCCAATACAGCAAGATACTCAATGTTCTTTTCGCCAGTAACTTCAGTAACTTTTTGATTGTCAGGATCGTCATTTTTCAACTGAACATAGCTATTGGGAGTATTGAAATCATCTTGCCACTCTTTGTCAGAAGGAATGTTTCCAAGTGTCCACTCTTGCTGCCCCTTATCGTTGTCAATATAAGTGATAACTTTGTTTGCATTGTTTACATAATTAATAATGTCTTCATTAAAGATACCACCAGTTAGAGTTGCGTTATTGACAATTTTGTCACGTACTTCTTCTGTCGTTCTTAAACAACCTTCAGCTCCACCATCAAACACACCACCCGATATTTCTACACTATTTGTTTTGGAGACATTTGCAGATGTCAGCAATTCTTCCAGCGCATATCCGTTCTCTGATTTAATGTTTGAATCCCCGCTTACATTAAGTGTCATATTTCCTGGATAAGAACCATTTGAATCAAATACAATGGCAGAACCACCGCCGGAAATACCATTGTTAAATGCTTGGGGTTCCTTATACACTCCAGTAGCGGTAATAGTCGCATCTTTTACTTCAAACGTACCACCTTTAGCATAAATACCTGTGGGAGCAGTCATTTCTGCCCCATCAATGTGCCATTCTCCATATCCTGCAGCATAAATCGCAGCAGCATCAGCATCCGTTGCCTGACCATTACAAACAAGGTTTGCATTGGAACGAATATAAATTTGAGGAACATGAGCATCTATTGGAGCAGCAGTTACTCCGGCTGCTGTAGTAGCTCCAGGGACAGCATTGACAGTTCCATTGATATACACACATGGGCAAGCCATACTACCACTAGTTTCTATATAGCAATCAAGGTCAATGACAGTACCATAAGCATAATTCCCATTAGCGGAAATCATAATGCCATAAGCATACTTTGAATCTCCCGATGCTAGAATATTAACATCTTTGCCAATTTTGAGTACAGAAAAATTTTCAGCAGTTGGTTCTTTCGAACCGTAAAGGTACAATAATTTTTGTTGCGTTAATTCACTTCCCTTAATTGTACCAGGACCTGTAATCTCTAAATAGCCATCGTAAATTTTAATAGAAATAGCATGAGCATCAATAGTGTGACCGGCAAGTTCCAATTTAATTTTTTTACCACCAACAATTCCAAATGCGCCATTGGTTGGATTTGTTAAGTTCGTTGGTGTGTTAAAAGTTTTAATGTCATCATCATCCGTCATTGTAATGGTTGTCAATGAACCAGGAATAACAGCATCTACAGCTTCTGCAAGGGAAAAATACGAAGTTTCACCAATCTTACAAGTGTAGCCGTCCTCTGCTTTTACTTGTCCGCTAATCAGCAACGCTGTTGCCATTAGCGCGAAAGAAAATAATTTTTTCATAAATAATTAATAAGTTTTTTTAGTTAATACTAGGAGCTTGCGCTCCGTTAATTGATTTGTTGATTTGTTTGTTTGTTTTCCGTTTTTTTGTTTAATAAATTTTAATTGGTTAATACTGGAGTTAATTAATATGTTACGTTTTCTTATTGTTTTCACGTTCCACACCCTGCACCTCTATACAAATAGAAGCAACGAAAAAAATCGTTGCTTCTACTTCAAAATGTGTAATTCAATTTACAATGCCACTCTTCCCATCATACCACGAGGAGAGAAAAGTGCTTTAAACCACGACAAATCCGGTTTGGATTTGATAAAGTCCAAAAAAGACTTTTGCACCTTGGCACAAAGTTTAGTATATTCTTCTTCAGAAAACTGATTCTTCGCTCCCTCAACATAATCAAGGAAAACAGATGGCGTTTCTATACTACGTAACATCTTACCAATGGCTTCACTGGGCATCTCACCATCCTCATACTTGCGATATTGGTTAATGCCTAAGCCCAACACCTCGGACATCTTAGCTGCTGATAAGCCGTAACGCACACGAGTAGATTGCAATTCCTTAGGAGATGGAATACCATGCTTGGCACGATACTGACAATAAACCCGCTCCAGATTGTCAAAATCCATCGCGTCCGTAGTAAACGCCATACCAGTCTCTGCATCCGTGTAATTATAATGCTGATAGGCATACGTCTCACCACGATACGTAAACGTCTCATCAACCACTTGCAAATGTGCCAGTCCGTGACTAAGAGGACTATCAATTATTTTAGGATATGTTTTCATAATTATTTCTTGTATGGATATTTGATAGGGAACTCCGCTATATGAAATGATATACAAATGGCTTGTTTATCAGGTAAACCATAAGCAATCTTAATATAAACCTCTTGTTCTTTAACATCTTTACCAAAAACCCATAAGTCACCTAAACTATTGAGCATATTACGAATCGGTCCTTCGGCGTAGTCCGTAACTTGAATAGTTTTAATTACCTCTAAACGCTCATCACGAGTAATCGGTAAGTCGGCTAACGTCTGCAAGTTCTTTGGGCGATCATCAAAAAAGATAACATCAAACACTTTCACTTTCTCATGAAAACCATCCAAAAACTTCTGAATTTCCTGTAAAGTTGCTATCATATTCGCTTGATTAACGATTTCGACTGCAAAATTACATCAAAAAATCGAAATATGCAAATTTTTCCAACTAAAAAGTTGAAAAATTACACTTTTTTAATAGAAGTACATCATGTCAAAGATCATTTTGGGTTAATTTATAGTCCCACCCAAAGAGACTAAATGTTGCTTCTACTCCCGTTCTACCCCCGTTAAGGTCTCGCTCTACTACCGCTATACTACCGCTGCGCGTTCGGCAACAAATGCCTCCGCTTTCCCCAAAAGGCAAGCCTTTTAGGGTCTCCTATATTGAGTTACACGCATAAAAAAAGCGGTAACTCAATGTAGTCATTGGATTTTACCGCTAAAAAAAATACTATATCTTGATTATCGTACCTTACATTGGACAGACACTTAATACATCCTTAATAGAATAAATTTTACTCATACTATCAAATGTAAAAAATTGATCATCAAGTATCATCCAACTATCACGTTTCTTCAAGCTTAAAGATTGAATATCAGGAAAAGCAGACACAGGAACAATCACTTCACGGCCGTCAGTTAAATAAACTGCCATCCGACCTCTTTTCTCCATGAAATCAAGTTTCTTAATTCCAAGCGTTGTATCTTTGTACTTGCACATATTACTTAAATTTTAATATTCTAACTTTTTCTCCATTGAATATTTTAGATAATTGACTTTCTATCGTATCTATGTTCTCATTTATAGCACGTAATACTATCTGTTCATCAGAAGCATTCAACTTAGACCAATCAATTTCTATACATCGCTTACCCTCTTTTTCAATCCATATTTTTGCAACCACATCTCCACGTCTCTTTCGCTTCATTTTTCCGGGAAGCACAACATGAATATGCCTACGTTCAAATTGGTCCGTCGGAAAAGCCGCCAAAATAAAATTCAATATGAATGCTAATTTCCCCACTTTGCAGTTTTGTGCTGCAAAAGTACAAAAAAATTTTGACATACGCAAATTTTTTCAACGGAAAATAGAGACTGTAGCATGAAAAACGCTTTTTAAACAGTAAAATCCAAACATTTCAAAGATCGCACGTATATACACAAAAGAAAAGCGGGACTACTATTCGTTGCTAGTTCCGCTATCTGAGGCCTTCGCATTGCCTATTGTACTGAACAAGCAACACGAGTCCACGCTGAATATATTTTTATATACGCGCGTTCCTTATAATATATATAATAAGACGCAGGATAAAAATATACCCCTGGGACATCCAGTTGCCATGCCTTGGTACAATATCTATGAAATTTGCGAAGTTTCAGACAGCCAAAACAGAGCGATAAGACGCCTTCTATATGTGTGCTCTAACAAGTTAGAGCTGCCCCCCGCCTTTCGGGAATAAAACGAGAGAGACACTTCCTCCCACCCTCAGCGTGGACGCTTGCATCAGGTTGCGAGACAGTTTAGACCCCGTGTGCAAACCTTTTGCGCTGCAAAAGTACAAAAAGTTTTTGATATACGCAAACATTTTTTGAAAAAAATGCGTTTTTTGGGGGAATAAGAGTTCTTTCTCCCTACAGTTGACAGTTAAAAACTAAAAAAATTTGCGTATATGCATTTTTTTTTGTACCTTTGCATTGTATATCGTTTAGCGAACATCAAACTATGCTGAATATCAATGACTATAACTATCCTCTGACCGACGAACGGATTGCCAAATACCCCCTCGCCAAACGTGACCACAGCAAACTGCTGGTCTATAGAAACGGACAAGTGAGCGAAGACCTGTTTTACAACATAGGAGATTATATACCTGCCCACTCACTCCTTATATATAATAACACGCGCGTGATTCAAGCCCGGTTAATCTTCCACAAAGAATCCGGCGCACGTATCGAGGTTTTCTGTCTCGAACCCATCACACCGCACGACTACGCCCTCTCGCTGGGCAGTACAGACGGTTGCACATGGAAATGCATGATAGGCAATCTCAAAAAATGGAAAGAGGGCAAACTCACTATCCAACTCCCCAATTCACCAACTCCCCCTTACAGAGGGGGCAGGGGGGTGTCCCCCGTCACCCTGACAGCCGAACGGCTGTCCACCACCGGCAATACCCACGAAGTACGTTTTACATGGGACAACCCCACTCTCTCCTTCGCCGAGATATTGGACGCTATGGGCGAACTGCCTATTCCTCCCTATCTGAACCGCGCCAGCGAGGAAAGCGACAAAACGACTTACCAGACCGTCTATTCCAAGATTAAGGGCAGCGTGGCAGCACCTACCGCAGGACTGCACTTTACAGATGCCGTATTAGACAACCTACGGGGACGGGGTGTCCAAATGAGCGAAGTGACCCTTCACGTGGGTGCAGGCACCTTCCAACCCGTCAAGACCGAAGATGCCAACCAACATACTATGCACACGGAAATAATTGCCGTGCCGCGCAAAGCGATTGAAGACATACGAGACAACGTGGGCCATATCGTGGCAGTCGGGACAACCAGCATGCGAACACTTGAGTCGCTCTACTTTATTGGGGCACAATGCACAATGCACAATGCACAATGTATGGGCAATATACACGTAGGGCAGTTTGAACCCTACGAAGGCGAATATACATTAACAACAGCGGAGGCCATGACGGCTATCCTTGACTATTTAGATGCCAACCGACAAGATACACTTCATGCCGAAACGCAGATTATGATTAAACCCGGGTATGAGTTTCACGTTGTAGATCAACTGATAACGAATTTTCACCAACCCAAATCGACGTTATTGCTATTAGTGAGTGCCTTCGTGAAAGGCGACTGGCATACGATTTATGACTATGCCCTGTCTCACGACTTCCGTTTTCTCAGTTACGGCGACAGCAGTATATTATACAGAAAATGATTGATACCCACGCACATATAGACGACGAACAGTACCAAGACAACTTGGACGAATTTATCCGTACACAGCAAGAAGCCGGAGTAGAGGCTATTCTCGTTCCCGGAGTAGATGAGACGAACATAGAGGCGGTTTGGCAGGTGTGCCAACAATATCCGGGCTACCTGTATCCGGCTATTGGTCTGCACCCCGAGAATGTGGGCACACAATGGCAAGACCAACTCGCCGCAATCCACACTCAACTCTACACGGCTGCGTCCTCCAAACTAAAATATACTGCCATCGGCGAAATAGGTCTTGATTATCATTTCGACACCACCTACAAAGCCGAGCAACAAGCCGCCCTGAGGCAACAACTGACTTGGGCGATGGATTTGGATTTGCCGGTTATGCTGCACGTTCGCGATGCCACCGAAGATGCCCTTACTATCCTTAAAGAATACACCAACCCCACCATCAATTCATCAATAGCCACGAATGTGGCGCATCAATTCATCAATAGCCACGAATATGGCGCATCAATCCATCATTCTCCACGCCTGCGTGGAGTGATGCACTGCTGGAGTGGCAGCGAGGAAGTGGCACGGCAGATAGTGGACATGGGACTATATTTGGGCATCGGGGGCATTATCACGTTCAAAAACTGCAAACTGCGGGAACATTTGTCGTCTATTCCGTTGGAACGACTCGTCCTGGAGACCGATGCGCCTTATATGGCACCTGTTCCGCACCGCGGCGAACGGAACGAAAGCCGGTGGATAGCGTATGTAATGGAAGAGTTGAGCCGTATCTACGGCGTTACTCCTGCCGAGATAGACCGTATCACCACCCAAAACGCAAAAACGCTGTTTGGAATAAAAATATAAAAAAAACGCCTGAAAATTTGGTGGTTTCATATTTTTTTTGTAATTTTGCAGGTCCTTACGGTAAAAAGGGATTGGAGAGATGCTCGAGTGGTTGAAGAGGCACGCCTGGAAAGCGTGTAAACTCCAAAAGGGTTTCCGGGGTTCGAATCCCCGTCTCTCCGCAAAGAAAACTTAAATTAACTCAATAACAAAAATCCATTTACAATGAAAAAAGTATTTGCAACCCTCACGGTGCTGGCAATGCTGACCTTTGGTAGTGTTGCCGTTATGGCTCAGGAAGAGACACAAGCTGCTCCTGAAGCAACAGAACAAGTTCAAGAAGAAACAACAGAAGCTGAAGCTCCTGCCGCTGAAGAAGTAGCCGCAGAAGAGACCGCAGAAGACGGTGGTCTTGTAGCTCTGCACAAAACATTGAAGACGAAATTTATTGAAGGTGGTGCCGGCTTTATGGCTGCTACCTTGCTCTGCTTGGTATTCGGTTTGGCTCTGTGTATCGAGCGTATTATCTACTTGAGTTTGAGCAAGACCAACACAAAAGCCTTGTTGACTGACATTGAGAAAGCTCTGAATGAACAAGGTTTGGAAGCTGCTTTGGAGGTTTGCCGCAATACACGCGGTCCTGTAGCCAGCATTTTCTATCAAGGTTTGAGCCGTTACAACGAAGGCGTTGACGTAGTAGAAAAAACCGTTGCTTCCTACGGTGGTGTTCAACTTGGTCTGTTGGAGAAGAACCTCAGCTGGATTTCCCTGTTTATCTCTATCGCTCCGTCGTTAGGATTCTTGGGAACCATCATCGGTATGATTGAGGCATTTGATAAGATTCAACAAGTAGGTGATATCTCAGCCACCGTTGTTGCCGGCGGTATCAAAGTCGCCCTGTTGACCACACTGCTCGGTTTGATTATCGCCATTATTCTGCAATTATTCTACAACTACATCCTGTCTGTTATCGAAGGATTGGTTAACGAAATGGAAGACAGTTCTATTTCTTTGTTAGACATCGTTGTTGAATACGACAAGAAAAAATAAGGACTAATTATGAAAAACTATAAAATGATTCCAAAAGTAACCTTGTGGGTGTTGATGGGATTGGGCATCATCTTCTCGGTGCTGTTCTACATCGGCGGTTCAGAGGGTTCATTGGAGGTGGCAGGTGACTTCTTAGACATACCTTATTTCACCAATCTGTTTCTGACTTGGAACTATATATTGGTGTTCTTGGTAGTTCTTGTTACGCTTGGCGTAGTTGTTTGGGAGTTCACCAAAACCTACAAGGTAGATAAGAAAAAAGCCATGAAAGGTCTGTATGTTGTTCTCGGTGCTATTGTACTTGTATTGGTATGCTGGTACTTGGGAAGTCCTGAAGAGCTGAAAATCATCGGTTACGAGGGCACAGACAACGTAGGCAGTATGGCTCAGTTAACAGATGCTTGTATTTATCTGACGTATATTCTGGTATTGGCAACAATAGTTGCTATGGTATGGGGTATCATCTATACCAAGAAATTAAGCAAGTAATTATTATGGCAAAGAAGATTCCACAAATAAATGCCAGCTCAATGGCGGATATCTCTTTCCTGCTGCTCATCTTCTTCCTTGTGACAACGTCTATGGATGTCAATCAGGGTTTGGCACGTCGTCTGCCGGCTCCTATTCCTCCGGACCAAAAAGTGGAAGATACCGATATTAACAAGCGCAACCTGATGGTGGTTAAAATCAACTCCATGAACCAATTGATGGTACAAGGTCAGTTGATGGATGTCAGACAGCTGAAAGAAGAAGCCAAAAAGTTCATTAAGAACGAGAATGATGCTGACTACTATCCGAAGCTCTTTGAAGAAGATTTCGGTGCTCCGTTTGGCACACTTAAATATACCAAAGAGCACGTTATCTCCGTTCAAAACGATGTAGATACCCAGTATCAGGCATACTTGAACGTTCAAAACGAACTGGTGGCTGCCTATAATGAACTGCGTGACGAATGTGCACGAAAATATTTCCACATGGGCTACAACGAATTGGACGAGGATACACAAAAACGTATTCAAAAAATTTATCCTCAGAAGATTTCAGAGGCAGAACCTAAAAACTACGGAGGAAACTGATATGGCTAAGATACGTAGAAATGAGAAACGCGAGATGCCGGCTTTGAACACCAGCTCACTGCCCGATATTATCTTCATGCTGCTGTTCTTCTTCATGTCCGTTACGTCTATGAAAGAAGTGTCGCTGAAAGTTCAATTCAAGAACCCACAGGCAACAGAATTGACCAAATTGGAGAAGAAATCGTTGGTACGTTATATCTATGTAGGTACACCTACCGCCGAATTCCGCAAACAATACGGAGCTGAGACACGTATCCAATTAGACGATGCCTTTGCAGACAAGAGAGAGATAGGTGACTATATCATCAACGAGCGTTCAGCCATGAAAGAGCAAGACCAAGGATTGATGACGGTTAGTATTAAAGCTGATAAAGAGACCCGTATGGGTGTTATTGCAGATATCAAGCAAGAGCTTCGCCGTGCGTACGCACTGAAAATCAGTTACGCTGCTACGCAACGCACGAGTTATTAATACGACTTATAACAATAAGAAGCCCCGAAAGATTGACCTTTCGGGGCTTCTTGTATGCAGATATACTGCAAGTCCGATTAGAGTTTCGGACCTGCAGCAACAAGTGCTTTACCTGCTTCGTTGGTTTCGTATTTGGCGAAGTTCTTAATGAAACGACCGGCAAGGTCTTTGGCTTTCTCCTCCCACTGTGCAGGATCAGCATAAGTGTCACGAGGATCAAGGATAGCAGGATCTACGCCGGGAAGTGCTGTTGGAACTTCAAAGTCGAAGTAAGGAATCTTCTTGGTAGGAGCACTCAAGATGCTGCCGTCAAGAATGGCATCGATAATACCACGCGTGTCGCGGATAGAGATACGTTTGCCCGTACCATTCCAACCGGTATTAACGAGATAAGCCTTGGCTCCGGATTTCTCCATCTTCTTAACCAATTCCTCAGCATATTTGGTAGGATGCAACTCCAAGAAAGCTTGACCGAAGCAAGCAGAGAAAGTAGGAGTAGGCTCTGTAATACCACGCTCGGTACCTGCCAACTTGGCAGTGAAACCACTCAAGAAATAGTATTTGGTTTGTTCGGGAGTCAAAATACTAACGGGAGGCAGCACACCAAAGGCATCAGCACTGAGGAAGATAACATTCTTAGCGTCAGGACCTGCACTGATGGGCTTAACGATTTTCTCGATGTGGTTGATAGGATAGCTGACGCGAGTATTCTCGGTAACGCTCTTGTCATCAAAGTCAATCTTACCGTTTGCATCTACGGTAACGTTCTCCAACAGGGCATTGCGGCGGATAGCGTTGTAGATATCAGGCTCGCTCTCTTTGTCGAGTTTGATAACCTTGGCATAGCAACCGCCTTCGAGGTTGAACACACCTTTGTCATCCCATCCGTGCTCGTCGTCACCAATCAGCAGACGTTTAGGATCGGTAGAAAGAGTGGTCTTACCGGTACCGGACAGACCGAAGAAAATAGCGGTGTTCTTGCCTTCCATATCGGTGTTAGCCGAGCAGTGCATAGAAGCGATACCTTTCAAAGGCAAGTAGTAGTTCTGCATGGAGAACATACCTTTTTTCATTTCCCCGCCATACCAAGTGTTGATAATAACCTGTTCGCGTTGGGTGGTATTGAAAGCCACGCAAGTCTCAGAATTGAGACCTAATTCTTTGTAGTTATCCACTTTGGCTTTGGAAGCATTATAGATAACAAAGTTGGGCTCAAAGTTTTCCAATTCTTCCTCAGTAGGTTGAATGAACATGTTCTTAATAAAGTGAGCCTGCCAAGCCACTTCCATAATGAAGCGGACAGCCAGATGGGTCTCTTTATTAGCACCGCAGAAAGCATCTACAACATACAAATTTTTGTTGCAAAGCTCTTTGATAGCGATGTCTTTCACTGTTGCCCAAACCTGTTCGGTCATGGGATGATTGTCGTTCTTGTAACCTTCGGTGGTCCACCAAACATTGTTGTGGCTTTGTGCATCGTCAACAATGTATTTGTCCTTAGGAGAACGGCCGGTAAAAATACCGGTCATCACATTAACAGCACCCAGCTCGGTAAGCTGACCTTTTTCATACCCTTGCAAAGCCGGATTCATCTCGGCATCGAACAACTCTTCATAGGAAGGGTTGTGAGCAATCACTGTACTTCCAGTGATGCCATACTTAGTTAAATCAATTTGTTTCATACCTATATTAAAAATAAATATATATTATGTTCCTAATTGAGTACAAAGTTACTATTTTTTTCGCAATACACCAAATTTTAGCAAAAAAAAGACCTTTTTTGCAAAGTCGAGTTTGCAAAATAATAAAAAACGTGCTATAAAACATGTTTTTTAGCAAAATATTTGTTCATATAAAAAAAAAGCAGTACCTTTGTACCGTGTTTTTCATGGTATTAGATTTAAGGTTAAGTAAAGATTGTGGTTGTCGCGATGACAACCCTTCTTTTTTTTTACCCAAATACTTGCACGTTCCATTTATTTTTTGTAACTTTGCGGTATGAATACGATGCGATACGATAAGGACGATTTGCAGCAAGCCGTGCAAACGATGCGAGCCGGTGGAATCATTCTCTATCCGACCGATACGGTTTGGGGGATAGGGTGCGATGCCACCAACGAAGATGCCGTCCGCAAGATATATGCACTCAAACAGCGCGAAGACAGCAAATCGATGTTATGCCTGTTAGACGGAGCCGGAAAATTGCAAGGATATGTAGATATACCCGATGCCGCCTGGCAATTATTGGAGGCAACGGCTCCTGAAGAAGGATTGGAGCAAAGACCTCTGACTATCGTCTATCCGAACGCACGCAACATGGCACCCAGTTTAGTGGCAGAAGACGGCAGCGTAGGCATACGCATTACCGACGAGCCGTTCAGTAAAGCTTTGTGCGAACATCTGCACCACCCCATTGTGTCCACCAGTGCCAACATAAGCGGACAAGCAACCGCCAAGAACTTCAAACAAATTAGTGAAGAGGTCAAAAATGGTGTGGATTATGTATGCCGTTTCCGCAGAAACGACAACACCGAGAAAAAACCGTCCGTGATTATTAAAGTGGGAATAGGGAACGATATAGAAATTATTAGGAAATAGTTTAGAGGACGGCAGCCGAGCTGCCTACAGTTTGGAGAGTAGAGTAAAGATGAATAATTACAGGAAACGACAACTTAAATACATTATAGCAGATATATTGTCCGCTATTGTTGTTTGGCTATGTTTCCTGCTGTTCCGCTGGTTGGTATATGAAAACAGGGTCATGGGAATAGATACGGTCCTAATTCCTGCTTTTGGTTTTTGGATACCACTATGTCTATACCCTATCGGCTGCATCATAATCTATTACCTAAGTGGCTATTATCTAAAGCCATATAACAAAAGACTCGGCAAAGAGTTCCTTTCCACTTTCGGAAGTTCCGTCCTCATTGCGTTGGGTGCTTTTTTTCTAATCATCATTGATGACCATGTGGAGCATTATGCCAGCTATTTGGTATCGTTATTCGTACTGTTTGGCTTGCAGTTTGTACTCAGTTATCTGCCCCGATTGGCAATAACATTACATAGCCGTTTGGAAAAAGAAGAAGAGCCATCGATTGTGATTGAGCAAACAGAGGATATGAGCGAGCATGCTTTGTATCAAGCAATTGCCCAAGCCTATCCGACAGGGAAACAGATTTATGTAGTGCCCCGATTATTTGATATTGTGGTGGGTGCTGCTCATATTGACGAACTCAACAAGAACCCATATATATGCATTACTGAGGTGCGTATGCGCGATAGCGAAGTTTGTATCAAGCGCGCCTTAGACATCTATTTGTCTATTCTTGTACTGGTTATACTTTCTCCTGTCTATATTATCATCAGCCTAATCATCAAAGCCACATCGCAGGGACCTATTCTATACAGTCAGGAACGTATCGGCATGTATGGCCGTCCCTTCCGTATTCTCAAGTTCCGCACGATGGAAGAAGGTTCAGAAGGTCCGGTGCCCCAATTGGCAGAAGATAATGACCCGAGAATAACGACAATCGGACATTTTTTACGCAAATATCGATTGGACGAACTGCCCCAGTTTATCAATATATTACGCGGTGAGATGTCCATAGTGGGTCCTCGTCCGGAACGTCCGTATTTTATCAAAAAAATAGAAGAACAGGCGCCCTATTATTGTTTGCTCTATAAGATTCGTCCGGGACTGACGAGTTGGGGACCTATCAAAGTGGGCTATACAGATACTATCGAGAAAATGGTGGAACGTCTGAGATACGACATCGCCTACACGGAAAACATGTCCATCACGCTGGATATCAAGATATTACTCCGCACCATAGGCGTTATTGCCGATGGAAAAGGGAAATAACGAATCGTTAAACACAAGAATATGAACTACGACGAGACTATACAAAAAGCCGAAGCCATTGTGAAGGAATTGGAACAGGCAGAGGCACTCAGCATGGAGGTCTATAAGCAAAAAGCTGCACAAGTCAAGGAACTGCTGGACCAGTGCGAGCAACAACTGACCGACATGCGTAATTTGAAGGCATGACCCTGCAAAAGAATAGTAAAAAGTAATAATCGTCTATCTGCATTGGAATAGGTAGGCGATTTTTTATGCAAATTGCAAAAATATTTGCGTATTCCAAATTTTTATTGTAACTTTGCAACGATTTTAGAAAAGTATATTATATTATGGAAACGATTACTTTATCTTATAACCCACGTAGTGCAGTGGCTTTGAGTATGTTGGCTGCTATACGTGCATCACATGCTTTTATAGAAGAACCTAATAGTGCCACTATTGCTGCTATACAAGAGTTAGAGGCAGGACGTGGCACACGTGCAAAAGACTCCAATGATTTATTCAAGCAAATTTTAGGTTAGTATGTACGAACTTGAATATTCCGGTCAGTTCAAGAAGGATTTAAAGCGTTGTGTTTCACGAGGTTGTGATCCTGTTTCTTTACAGGTCGTTTTAGATTTGCTCCAAGCAAATGGTGAACTTCCTCAGAACTACCATCCGCATCGTTTAAGTGGGAAGTTCGCTCATTATTGGGAGTGTCATATTGAACCGGATTGGTTATTGATATATGATGTTAAGAACACAATAAAGTTAGTTTCACTGGCTCGTACAGGCACACATTCTGATTTATTCAAATGACCACTAACTGCCAAAATATTAGGCAGAATATTAAAACAACTATAAATATATAAGGAAAAGAGAGCTAACCACTCCCGCAGGGCATGACCCTGCAAAAGAATAGCAAAAAGTAATAATCGTCTATCTGCATTGGAATAGGTAGGCGATTTTTTATGCAAATTGCAAAAATATTTGCGTATTCCAAATTTTTATTGTAACTTTGCAACCGAATTCCTGCGCTGGGGAGTTTTGAAGTGTCAAAACGGAGTGTGCAAACACTCACCGCGGTGGGATTCAAAACATATTGAAAGCGTCTGCTTTCCTTTGCGGAAGTAGTCGCAGACGGCATTTATATGTGCTTTGTGTTTGACAATACGAAAGCTTCGCAACCTTTTTTGTTATTAGAGTCAAAATCAAAGTGAACGATAGATGCCTATTAGGGTATGATGTACCTTGTTTGTACGTTTCGTGCAGACGGATTATCATATCAGCGTAGGTTTCCTGTTGTTTATTTGACTCTAAGGGTTATGCGA